>NZ_JBJQJP010000009.1:0-194580 GCF_046487365.1 Escherichia sp. WS1451 | reverse complement strand
GAATTGAGCGGCATAACCTGAATCTGAGGCAGCACCTGGCACGGCTGGGACGGAAGTCGCTGTCGTTCTCAAAATCGGTGGAGCTGCATGACAAAGTCATCGGGCATTATCTGAACATAAAACACTATCAATAAGTTGGAGTCATTACCAGCACCATCATTTACTAAAACAAGTAAATAAATGAGAGATGAGCTTTGCAAAAGGCAAAATTAAGATATAGCAAACAAATAGATCACATTGAATCTAATCGGTTTGGCTCTGGTGATGGCTACAGAAGGGCAAATCAAGGGCGGTGATCGACAATCTTGTTGTCAATATTGAACCATTTTGAGGTCACACATATATGTAAGATATTCATAATGCACTTATCCTCGAAAGACACGAGGCTACAGTATAATACTCAAGAAATTTGTCTATTCTGAAATTGTTTAAATGTGAATCGAATCACAATCGTTCGGGAAGCAATATTAAATGCTTTTTTTAAAGATTATAAATTACGTAAGAATTTTAATGTTTAAAAAAAGGGTTGAGGAGTAACAGGAGTACTAACAATGAAGCGAAGCCGCATCTGACAGTCAGAATGCGGCTTCGCAAGCGCAGTTACTTACCAATACAGAAGCTGGAGAAAATCCGCCCAAGCAGATCGTCTGAAGTAAACTCCCCGGTGATTTCGCTTAAGTTCTGCTGCGCCAGGCGCAACTCTTCCGCCAGCAGTTCGCCTGCCCAGGCACCCAACAGTTGCGCTTTACCTTGCTGCAAATGCTCCGCTGCCTGTTCCAGCGCCTGTAAGTGGCGACGGCGCGCCAGGAAGCCGCCTTCCATGTTGGTGTCAAAGCCCATGCTCTGTTTGAGATGGTTACGCAGCACGTCCACGCCTTCGCCAGTCCTTGCCGAGAGACGAATCAACGCATGACCGTTCACTTCACTCATTCCCAGCGTTTCGCCGGTGATATCGGCTTTATTGCGCACCACGGTGATCGGCAGTTTCGCGGGCAGACGGGCGATAAATTCCGGCCAGATCTCTGCCGGATCAACGGCGTCTGTCGTGGTGCCATCGACCATAAACAGCACGCGGTCGGCCTGTTCAATTTCCTGCCACGCGCGCTCGATACCAATACGTTCTACTTCGTCACTGGCTTCACGTAGTCCGGCGGTATCGATGATATGCAGCGGCATTCCGTCAATGTGGATATGCTCACGCAGCACGTCACGCGTGGTTCCGGCGATATCGGTTACTATTGCCGCTTCACGGCCCGCCAGCGCGTTTAACAGGCTCGATTTACCGGCGTTAGGACGTCCAGCAATCACTACTTTCATCCCTTCGCGCAACAAACTACCCTGACGTGCTTCAGCACGCACTGCATCAAGATCGGCAATCACGTCATTGAGCTGGGCTTCAATTTTGCCGTCGGAGAGGAAATCGATCTCATCATCCGGGAAATCAATTGCCGCTTCGACGTAAATGCGCAAGTGGGTGAGGGCTTCCACCAGATGGTTGACCCGTGCGGAGAATGCGCCTTGCAGCGAGTTTAGCGCCGAACGGGCCGCCTGTTCCGAGCTGGCGTCGATAAGATCCGCAATCGCCTCGGCCTGGGCTAAGTCGAGTTTATCGTTCAGAAATGCGCGTTCGGAAAACTCACCAGGGCGGGCAATCCGCAGGCCGGGAATGGTCAGAATGCGTTTTAACAGCAGGTCGAGGATCACCGGACCGCCATGACCTTGCAGTTCCAGCACATCTTCGCCGGTGAACGAGTTCGGGCCAGGGAACCATAGCGCAATCCCCTGATCGAGCACGCTGCCGTCGGCGTCTTTAAACGGAAGATAATCGGCGTAGCGCGGCTTTGGCAGTTTACCCAGCACGGTTTCGGCAACCTCACGGGCTTTGAGGCCGGAGATGCGCAGGATGCCAACGCCGCCACGTCCCGGAGGCGTGGCCTGGGCTACGATAGTGTCATTATCGCTCATGATGTTCCTGTTGCTTTGTGTGGCGGATGCGCGGTGCTTATCCGCCCTACGAAAAGAAAAAAGGCGGTCAACTGACCGCCCTTATTTTAGCGAAAACTCACCGAATCAGGATTTTTTCTTCTCGCGGCTATGCAGGCCACGTTTTTCCAGACCACGGTAAATCAGCTGCTGCTGAATAATGGTTACCAGGTTGCTGACGATATAGTACAGCACCAGACCTGACGGGAACCACAGGAAGAACACGGTGAAGATGACCGGCATAAAGGTCATGATCTTCTGCTGCATCGGGTCGGTCACGGTGGTCGGCGACATCTTCTGAATGAAGAACATCGTTACGCCCATCAGGATCGGCAGGATGTAGTACGGGTCCTGTGCAGACAGGTCGTGGATCCACAGTGCAAACGGTGCCTGACGCAGTTCAACGGAACCCATCAGCATGTAGTACAACGCCAGGAAGATTGGCATCTGGATCAGCAGCGGGAAGCAGCCGCCCAGCGGGTTAACCTTCTCAGCTTTGTACAGCGCCATCATTTCCTGACTGATACGCTGTTTGTCATCGCCCAGACGCTCACGCATTGCCTGAATCTTCGGCTGCAGCATACGCATCTTCGCCATGGAGGTGTACTGCGCTTTGGTCAGCGGGTACATGATGCCACGAACGATAAAGGTGATGATGATAATGGAGAAGCCCCAGTTACCCACAAAGCTATGGATCCATTTCAGCAGTTTGAACAGCGGCTGAGAGATGAACCACAACCAACCGTAATCAACGGTCAGATCCAGGTGCGGAGCAACAGCTGCCATTTTGTCCTGGATTTCCGGGCCAACCCACAGGGTGCTGTTCATCGCGCCAGTCTGACCTGGCTGAACCAGTACCGGCTGAGATTTATAGCCGATAGCGGCGATGCCATTACCCAGATTAGCGGTGTAGAAGTTGTTGGTACCGTCGTTATGCGGGATCCACGCCGTCGCGAAATACTGTTGCAGCATCGCCACCCAACCACCTTTCGAAGAGATGTTCAGGTTTTCGTTATCGGCAATGGTATCGAACTTATATTTCTCGTACTTCTCGTCAGGCGTGGAGTACGCCGCGCCACGGAAGGTGTGCAGTGCGAAGTTGCTGCTTCCGGTATCGAGATGCGGTGGCAGAGTGATGGATTGCTTCAACTGACCAAAGGTGGAGATTTCCAGCGGTTTCTCGCCAGCGTTCTGCACGTTGTAGTTGACGTTGACAGCGTAATCACCACGTTTCAGGACAAACGTTTTGGTAAACGTGTTGCCTGCCGCGTCGGTATACGTCATCGGCACCTGCAGTTCGTTTTGACCTTCAGCCAGCACATAAGCGTCTTTTTCAACGTTATACAGCGGACGCGGGCCGTTAGCCGGGTTATCCGGGCCATCACGACCGGTCAGACCGCTCTGTGCCTGATAAATAAACTGCGGTGAAGTTTCCAGCAGCTGGAACGGCTGGGTAGAGTTCAGCTCTTTCGGGTAAGCAGGCAGCAGAGCTTGCTCAACATCACCACCACGGGTGTTGATGGTCAGATCAAGCACGTCGGTCTTAACCGAGATCAGTTTCCCCTGGCCACTGGCCGGTACGCCCTGGTCGGCGGCGCTACCCGCTGCGGTGGTCGTTGTCTGCGTGGTCTGTTGGGCCTGAGGTTGCGGGTTTTTATCCTGCTCCCAGGCTTGCCAGATCATGAAAGACACGAACAGCAAAGCGATGACTAAAAGATTGCGTTGCGAATCCATCGTTAGTGTTCTCTGGTATCAAATGGTCCGGGCGGGACGGGATCGTCACCACCAGGGTGTAAAGGGTGGCATTTTAATACGCGTTTCACCGTCAACCAACTGCCTTTTATCACTCCAAACCTGCGCAATGCCTCAATTCCGTAGCTTGAACAGGTTGGAGTGAAACGACAATGCGGCCCGAGTAGCGGACTAATCAGGCGTTGATAGACCCGAATGAGGGCTATCAGGACCCGCGAGCCAGGCGACAGTGGCGGCGCCATAATTTTTCCAACGCTTCCGAGAGAGCACGGTTATCGAGGTCGGCAACCCCTTTTTTCGCCACCACCACGAAATCCATAGCCGGGAGTTCATGTTGGCGCAGACGGAAGCTTTCACGCGTCAGACGTTTAATCCGATTGCGTTCATGGGCGCGTCGAACGTTTTTCTTGGCGACTGTAAGACCGATACGGGGATGCCCCAGCGAATTCAGGCGGCCGAGAATGGTAATTTGCGGCGTGCCAGCCCGTTGTGGCTGCTGGAAGACGAATGTGAATTGACTGGGAGTTAACAAGCGTAACTCCCTGGGAAATGCGAGCTTAACCACTCAGGGGTTAGCTTTATTACTTAGAAACGGTCAGACGAGCGCGGCCTTTAGCACGACGACGTGCCAGAACCTGACGACCATTTTTAGTAGCCATACGAGCACGGAAGCCGTGAGAACGGTTGCGCTTCAGTACAGACGGTTGAAAAGTGCGTTTCATGGCGATTTCTACCTAAACTTGAATAAATTCAATGGCTTTATTGGATATCCGCCGAAAAATGAAACGATGGACACCGAAGCCATGGGTGATTAAAGAGGCCGGATTGTAATAATTGTACACTCCGGAGTCAATTCTCTTTCCTTATTTACCGCGCTTTTCCGCACCTTTTCGCGGGGAAAACGTACGGCCTCACACCAGTGAAAACCAGCATGGCGCGCCGGGTGGAGGATTATACGGGCTGACGGGTAAAGCGCAAGGATCGTCCTGGATCTTTATTAGATCGATTAAGCCAATTTTTGTCTATGGTCATTAAATTTTCCAATATGCGGCGTAAATCGTGCCCGGCCCGCGGCAGGATCGTTTACACTTAGCGAGTTCTGGAAAGTCCTGTGGATAAATCGGGAAAATCTGTGAGAAACAGAAGATCTCTTGCGCAGTTTAGGCTATGATCCGCGGTCCCGATCGTTTTGCAGGATCTTGATCGGGCATATAACCGCAGACAGCGGTTCGTGCGTCACCCTCATGCAGGGTCTTTTCGACGTACGTCAACAATCATGAATGTTTCAGCCTTAGTCATTATCGACTTTTGTTCGAGTGGAGTCCGCCGTGTCACTTTCGCTTTGGCAGCAGTGTCTTGCCCGATTGCAGGATGAGTTACCAGCCACAGAATTCAGTATGTGGATACGCCCATTGCAGGCGGAACTGAGCGATAACACGCTGGCCCTGTACGCGCCAAACCGTTTTGTCCTCGATTGGGTACGGGACAAGTACCTTAATAATATCAATGGACTGCTAACCAGTTTCTGCGGAGCGGATGCCCCACAGCTGCGTTTTGAAGTCGGCACCAAACCGGTGACGCAAACGCCACAAGCGGCAGTGACGAGCAACGTCGCGGCCCCTGCACAGGTGGCGCAAACGCAGCCGCAACGTGCTGCGCCTTCTACGCGCTCGGGTTGGGATAACGTCCCGGCTCCGGCAGAACCGACCTATCGTTCTAACGTAAACGTCAAACACACGTTTGATAACTTCGTTGAAGGTAAATCTAACCAACTGGCGCGCGCGGCGGCTCGCCAGGTGGCAGATAACCCTGGCGGTGCTTATAACCCGTTGTTCCTTTATGGCGGCACGGGTCTGGGTAAAACTCACCTGCTGCATGCGGTGGGTAACGGCATTATGGCGCGCAAGCCGAATGCCAAAGTGGTTTATATGCACTCCGAGCGCTTTGTTCAGGACATGGTTAAAGCCCTGCAAAACAACGCGATCGAAGAGTTTAAACGCTACTACCGTTCCGTAGATGCACTGCTGATCGACGATATTCAGTTTTTTGCTAATAAAGAACGATCTCAGGAAGAGTTTTTCCACACCTTCAACGCCCTGCTGGAAGGTAATCAACAGATCATTCTCACCTCCGATCGCTATCCGAAAGAGATCAACGGCGTTGAGGATCGTTTGAAATCCCGCTTCGGCTGGGGACTGACTGTGGCGATCGAACCGCCAGAGCTGGAAACCCGCGTGGCGATCCTGATGAAAAAGGCCGACGAAAACGACATTCGTTTGCCGGGCGAAGTGGCGTTCTTTATCGCCAAGCGTCTACGATCTAACGTACGTGAGCTGGAAGGCGCGCTGAACCGCGTTATTGCTAACGCCAACTTTACCGGACGTGCGATCACCATCGACTTCGTGCGTGAGGCGCTGCGCGACTTGCTGGCATTGCAGGAAAAACTGGTCACCATCGACAATATTCAGAAGACGGTGGCGGAGTACTACAAGATCAAAGTCGCGGATCTCCTTTCCAAGCGTCGATCCCGCTCGGTGGCGCGTCCGCGCCAGATGGCGATGGCGCTGGCGAAAGAACTGACTAACCACAGTCTGCCGGAGATTGGCGATGCGTTTGGTGGCCGTGACCACACGACGGTGCTTCATGCCTGCCGTAAGATCGAGCAGCTGCGTGAAGAGAGCCACGATATCAAAGAAGATTTTTCCAATTTAATCAGAACATTGTCATCGTAAACCTATGAAATTTACCGTAGAACGTGAGCATTTATTAAAACCGCTACAACAGGTGAGCGGGCCGTTAGGTGGTCGTCCTACGCTACCGATTCTCGGTAATCTGCTGTTACAGGTTGCTGACGGTACGTTGTCGCTGACCGGTACTGATCTCGAGATGGAAATGGTGGCACGCGTTGCGCTGGTTCAGCCACACGAACCAGGGGCGACGACCGTTCCAGCGCGCAAATTCTTTGATATCTGCCGTGGTCTGCCTGAAGGCGCGGAAATTGCCGTGCAGCTGGAAGGTGAGCGGATGCTGGTGCGCTCCGGGCGTAGCCGTTTTTCGCTGTCTACCCTGCCAGCGGCGGATTTCCCGAATCTTGATGACTGGCAGAGCGAAGTCGAATTTACCCTGCCGCAGGCGACGATGAAGCGTCTGATTGAAGCGACCCAGTTTTCTATGGCGCATCAGGACGTTCGCTATTACTTAAACGGTATGCTGTTCGAAACTGAAGGTGAAGAACTGCGCACCGTGGCGACCGATGGTCACCGTCTGGCGGTCTGTTCAATGCCAATTGGTCAATCTTTGCCAAGCCATTCGGTGATCGTGCCGCGTAAAGGCGTGATTGAACTGATGCGTATGCTCGACGGTGGCGACAATCCGCTGCGCGTGCAGATTGGCAGCAACAACATTCGCGCCCACGTTGGCGACTTTATCTTCACCTCGAAACTGGTGGATGGTCGCTTCCCGGATTACCGCCGCGTTCTGCCGAAGAACCCGGACAAGCATCTGGAAGCTGGCTGTGATCTGCTCAAGCAGGCGTTTGCCCGTGCGGCAATTCTCTCTAACGAGAAATTCCGCGGCGTGCGTCTGTATGTCAGCGAAAACCAGCTGAAAATCACCGCCAACAACCCGGAACAGGAAGAAGCGGAAGAGATCCTCGACGTTACCTATAGCGGTGCGGAGATGGAAATCGGCTTCAACGTCAGCTATGTGCTGGATGTTCTGAACGCGCTGAAATGCGAAAACGTCCGCATGATGCTGACCGATTCGGTTTCCAGCGTGCAGATTGAAGATGCCGCATCACAGTCGGCTGCCTATGTTGTCATGCCAATGAGACTGTAATGTCCCTCACCCGCTTGTTGATCCGCGATTTCCGCAATATCGAAACCGCGGATCTCGCTTTATCTCCCGGCTTTAACTTTCTGGTAGGTGCCAACGGTAGTGGCAAAACCAGCGTGCTGGAAGCCATCTATACGCTCGGCCACGGTCGGGCGTTTCGCAGTTTGCAGATTGGTCGCGTCATTCGCCACGAGCAGGAGGCGTTTGTTCTCCACGGGCGTTTGCAGGGCGAAGAGCGCGAGACGGCGATTGGCTTAACCAAAGACAAACAGGGCGACAGCAAAGTCCGTATTGACGGTACTGACGGGCATAAGGTTGCGGAGCTGGCGCACCTGATGCCAATGCAGCTGATAACGCCAGAAGGGTTTACTTTACTCAACGGCGGCCCCAAATACAGAAGAGCCTTCCTCGACTGGGGATGCTTTCACAACGAACCCGGATTTTTCACCGCCTGGAGCAATCTCAAGCGATTGCTCAAGCAGCGCAATGCGGCGCTGCGCCAGGTGACTCGTTACGAACAGCTACGTCCGTGGGATAAAGAACTGATCCCGCTGGCGGAGCAAATCAGCACCTGGCGCGCGGAGTATAGCGCCGGTATCGCGGCTGATATGGCCGATACCTGCAAGCAATTTCTCCCTGAGTTTTCTCTGACTTTCTCTTTCCAGCGCGGCTGGGAGAAAGAGACAGAATATGCTGAGGTGCTGGAACGTAATTTTGAACGCGATCGCCAGCTAACCTACACCGCGCATGGCCCGCATAAAGCGGACTTACGCATTCGCGCCGACGGTGCGCCGGTGGAAGATACCTTATCGCGTGGGCAGCTTAAGCTGCTGATGTGCGCCTTACGTCTGGCGCAAGGAGAGTTCCTCACCCGTGAAAGCGGGCGGCGGTGTCTCTACCTGATAGATGATTTTGCCTCTGAGCTTGATGATGAGCGTCGCGGGCTGCTTGCCAGCCGCTTAAAAGCGACGCAATCACAGGTCTTTGTCAGCGCGATCAGTGCTGAACACGTTATAGACATGTCGGACGAAAATTCGAAGATGTTTACCGTGGAAAAGGGTAAAATAACGGATTAACCCAAGTATAAATGAGCGAGAAACGTTGATGTCGAATTCTTATGACTCCTCCAGTATCAAAGTCCTGAAAGGGCTGGATGCGGTGCGTAAGCGCCCGGGTATGTATATCGGCGACACGGATGACGGCACCGGTCTGCACCACATGGTATTCGAGGTGGTAGATAACGCTATCGACGAAGCGCTCGCGGGTCACTGTAAAGAAATTATCGTCACCATTCACGCCGATAACTCTGTCTCTGTACAGGATGACGGGCGCGGTATTCCGACCGGTATTCACCCGGAAGAGGGCGTATCGGCGGCGGAAGTGATCATGACCGTTCTGCACGCAGGCGGTAAATTTGACGATAACTCCTATAAAGTGTCCGGCGGTCTGCACGGCGTTGGTGTTTCGGTAGTAAACGCCCTGTCGCAAAAACTGGAGCTGGTTATCCAGCGCGAGGGTAAAATTCACCGTCAGATCTACGAACACGGTGTACCGCAGGCTCCGCTGGCGGTTACCGGCGAGACTGAAAAAACCGGCACCATGGTGCGTTTCTGGCCAAGCCTCGAAACCTTCACCAATGTGACCGAATTCGAATATGACATTCTGGCGAAACGCCTGCGTGAGTTGTCGTTCCTCAACTCTGGCGTTTCCATTCGTCTGCGCGACAAGCGCGACGGCAAAGAAGACCACTTCCACTATGAAGGCGGTATCAAGGCGTTCGTTGAATATCTGAACAAAAACAAAACGCCGATCCACCCGAACATCTTCTACTTCTCCACCGAAAAAGACGGTATCGGCGTTGAAGTTGCATTGCAGTGGAATGATGGCTTCCAGGAAAACATCTACTGCTTTACCAACAACATTCCGCAGCGTGATGGCGGTACGCACCTGGCAGGCTTCCGTGCGGCGATGACCCGTACCCTGAACGCCTACATGGACAAAGAAGGCTACAGCAAAAAAGCCAAAGTCAGCGCCACCGGTGACGATGCGCGTGAAGGCCTGATTGCGGTCGTTTCCGTGAAAGTGCCGGACCCGAAATTCTCCTCTCAGACCAAAGACAAACTGGTTTCTTCTGAGGTGAAATCGGCGGTTGAACAGCAGATGAACGAACTGCTGGCAGAATACCTGCTGGAAAACCCAACCGACGCGAAAATCGTAGTTGGCAAAATTATCGATGCTGCTCGTGCCCGTGAAGCTGCGCGTCGCGCTCGTGAAATGACCCGTCGTAAAGGTGCGCTGGATTTAGCGGGCCTGCCGGGTAAACTGGCGGACTGTCAGGAACGCGACCCGGCGCTCTCTGAACTGTACCTGGTGGAAGGGGACTCCGCGGGCGGCTCTGCGAAGCAGGGGCGTAACCGCAAGAACCAGGCGATTCTGCCGCTGAAGGGGAAAATCCTCAACGTCGAGAAAGCGCGCTTCGATAAGATGCTCTCTTCTCAGGAAGTGGCGACGCTGATCACCGCGCTTGGTTGTGGTATCGGTCGTGACGAGTACAACCCGGACAAACTGCGTTACCACAGCATCATCATCATGACCGATGCGGATGTCGACGGCTCGCACATTCGTACGCTGCTGTTGACCTTCTTCTATCGTCAGATGCCGGAAATCGTTGAACGCGGTCACGTCTACATCGCTCAGCCGCCGCTGTACAAAGTGAAGAAAGGTAAGCAGGAACAGTACATTAAAGACGACGAAGCGATGGATCAGTACCAGATCTCTATCGCGCTGGATGGCGCAACGCTGCACACCAACGCCAGTGCACCGGCGCTGGCTGGCGAAGCGTTAGAGAAACTGGTGTCTGAGTACAACGCGACGCAGAAAATGATCAACCGCATGGAGCGTCGTTATCCGAAAGCAATGCTGAAAGAGCTTATCTATCAGCCGACGCTGACGGAAACCGACCTTTCTGACGAGCAAACCGTTACCCGTTGGGTGAACGCCCTGGTCAGCGAACTGAACGACAAAGAACAGCACGGCAGCCAGTGGAAGTTTGATGTCCACACCAATGCTGATCAAAACCTGTTTGAACCGATTGTTCGCGTGCGTACCCACGGTGTGGATACTGACTATCCGCTGGATCACGAGTTTATCACCGGCGGCGAATATCGTCGTATCTGCACGCTGGGCGAGAAACTGCGTGGCTTGCTGGAAGAAGATGCGTATATCGAACGTGGCGAGCGTCGTCAGCCGGTAGCCAGCTTCGAGCAGGCGCTGGACTGGCTGGTGAAAGAGTCCCGTCGCGGCCTCTCCATCCAGCGTTATAAAGGTCTGGGCGAGATGAACCCGGAACAGCTGTGGGAAACCACCATGGACCCGGAAAGCCGTCGTATGCTGCGCGTTACCGTTAAAGATGCGATTGCTGCCGATCAGTTGTTCACCACGCTGATGGGTGATGCCGTTGAACCGCGCCGTGCGTTTATCGAAGAGAACGCCCTGAAAGCGGCGAATATCGATATTTAATGGCTTTTTGTTGCTGATAAAATGACTTAGTCGTCAGTCCGGGCGGAGATCATCTCCGCCCTTTTTATTTCTGCAATCCGCAATTATCATCCCGCAGATCTATACTTTTTGGGTCAACACGTAACGCTTTACAGGTGATTATCATGGGGCTTTTTGATGAAGTTGTCGGTGCCTTTCTGAAAGGCGATGCGGGGAAATATCAGGCGATTTTGAGCTGGGTTGAGGAGCAGAGCGGCATTCAGGTGCTGCTGGAAAAACTGCAAAGTGGCGGTTTAGGTGCCATTCTCTCAACCTGGCTGAGTAATCAACAGGGCAACCAACCAGTTAGCGGCGAGCAACTGGAATCAGCGCTCGGCACAAATGCGGTGTTCGATCTCGGGCAAAAACTGGGCGTGGATACCAGTACAGCTTCCAGTTTACTGGCAGAACAATTGCCGAAGATTATTGATGCACTCTCACCGCAAGGTGAAGTGTCAGCACAAGCCAATAACGATCTGCTTTCCGCAGGCATGGAACTGCTGAAAGGGAAACTCTTCCGCTAAGCAAATGGGGAGCATGCAACCCGCATTGCATCCCCCTTTTCCCTCGGGTGTTGTACTGATTTTTGAGCGGAATCGCGTTAGCATGGGTCAGGAACCAATCTACCTGGGGAACTCATGGCTATCAAACTCATTGCTATCGATATGGATGGCACCCTTCTGCTGCCCGATCACACCATTTCACCCGCTGTTAAAAATGCGATTGCCGCAGCTCGCGCCCGTGGCGTGAATGTCGTGCTGACGACGGGTCGCCCTTATGCAGGTGTTCACAATTACCTGAAAGAGCTGCATATGGAACAGCCGGGCGACTACTGCATTACTTATAACGGCGCGCTGGTACAGAAGGCCGCTGATGGTAGCACCGTGGCGCAAACCGCTCTCAGCTATGACGACTACCGTTTCCTGGAAAAACTCTCTCGCGAAGTTGGTTCTCATTTCCACGCCCTGGACCGCACCACGCTGTACACTGCCAACCGAGATATCAGCTACTACACTGTGCATGAATCTTTCGTTGCCACCATTCCGCTGGTGTTCTGCGAAGCGGAGAAAATGGACCCCAATACCCAGTTCCTGAAAGTGATGATGATTGATGAACCCGCCATCCTCGACCAGGCCATTGCGCGTATTCCGCAGGAAGTGAAAGAAAAATACACCGTGCTGAAAAGTGCGCCGTACTTCCTCGAAATCCTCGATAAACGCGTTAACAAAGGTACGGGTGTGAAATCACTGGCCGACGTGTTAGGTATTAAACCGGAAGAAATCATGGCGATTGGCGATCAGGAAAACGACATCGCAATGATTGAATATGCAGGCGTCGGTGTGGCGATGGATAACGCTATTCCTTCGGTGAAAGAAGTGGCGAACTTTGTCACCAAATCCAACCTTGAAGATGGCGTGGCATTTGCTATTGAGAAGTATGTGCTGAATTAATCAGTGAACGGGCAAACGGCATAAATGCGTTTGCCCGCAGCGATTAACAATTTCTGGTCGTGCATAAAATCAGGAACTGGAGTGGTGACGTTACTATATCCAGCGTAAGAGTGACTGGTAGCAGCGCATTAACGAGGCCGCGCGGGACGCCATCTGTTGCTTTGTACTTATAAAATCCCACCGTAAAGGGTTGATGGAAAACCATCACGTTTGAGTAATCCGCTTTTTTATTTTTCTGGTGGATAGAGCCTTTCAGGCCGTCAAGTGCCCAGGTACAACGCTGGGTATTACAAATAAAACCATATTGTGTCGCCAGTGCTTTATCTTCCTCATTATCCCAGTCGTAATAGAGCGTTATTGAACCAGAAAAATTAGTATCACTGCTGCTTAAAATAAATTTCGCGTTATCAGAAACGGTGATTCTTTCACCATGAATTGCCGGATCGTTTAGCATTTTAACCACCTCACCGCCGCCGGTGGTCAACAGATAGTCCAACGATTCACCAACAAAAACATAGCCTTTCGTACCGTTACTATCTTCTGCCAGCGATAAACCCGTAATCGTGTCTGACCGCCATTGCTCGGCATGTGGACGGCTTGCAGTATTGGAAACCAATCCCCAGGTGATACATCCGGTCAACGCAAATGCCAATGAACACAAACCGGCAGCCTTAAAAAATCCCTTAAAATTCAACTTCATGATTAATCCTTTAAACGAGTAACTAAGCCGTTGAAAGCATACTCTTCTTTCCCTCCTGTTTAGCGCCTGTTCTCCCTTTTCAGATTTCTGCCCGACGCATGTCATTTTTTTATGCATTGTTCTTTTTGTGATCTAAATTGTAGTACAACAATATAATTTTGTACTACATTACGCACACGGCAAACGCGAACGTCATCACGCTGGTACTACAAAGTTGCCGCGTTATGCATCGATCGGGGTAAAGTAGAGAAGAACATACAGAGCACAAGGACTCTCCATGACTCTCAATAAAACCGATCGCATTGTCATTACGCTGGGTAAACAGATCGTTCACGGCAAATACGTGCCAGGCTCGCCGCTTCCGGCCGAAGCGGAGCTCTGTGAAGAGTTTGCAACCTCGCGCAACATCATCCGTGAGGTGTTCCGTTCGCTGATGGCGAAGCGGCTGATTGAAATGAAACGTTATCGCGGGGCGTTTGTGGCTCCGCGTAACCAGTGGAATTACCTCGACACTGACGTACTGCAATGGGTGCTGGAAAACGACTATGACCCACGGCTTATCAGTGCAATGAGCGAAGTGCGAAACCTGGTAGAGCCGGCGATTGCCCGTTGGGCAGCAGAGCGCGCGACTTCCAGCGATCTGGCGCAGATTGAATCGGCGCTGAACGAGATGATTGCCAACAATCAGGACCGCGAAGCGTTTAACGAAGCGGATATTCGCTACCACGAGGCGGTGCTGCAGTCGGTGCATAACCCAGTGTTACAGCAACTTAGCATTGCGATCAGTTCGTTGCAGCGGGCGGTTTTTGAACGAACCTGGATGGGCGATGAGGCCAACATGCCGCAAACGCTCCAGGAACATAAGGCGCTGTTCGATGCAATACGGCATCAGGACGGCGATGCGGCAGAGCAGGCGGCGCTTACCATGATCGCCAGCTCGACACGAAGGTTAAAGGAAATCACATGACAGCTCGCTACATCGCAATTGACTGGGGATCGACCAATCTGCGCGCCTGGCTTTATCAGGGCGACCACTGCCTGGACAGCAGGCAATCAGAAGCAGGCGTCACGCGTCTGAACGGAAAATCTCCGGCTGCGGTGCTAGCGGAAGTGACGACCGACTGGCGTGAAGAGAATACGCCAGTGGTGATGGCAGGAATGGTCGGCAGCAATGTCGGCTGGAAAGTTGCACCGTATTTATCTGTTCCTGCCCGTTTTTCATCTATTGGCGAACAATTAACGTCGGTTGGCGACAATATCTGGATTATTCCCGGATTATGCGTCTCTCATGACGATAACCACAATGTGATGCGCGGCGAAGAAACACAATTGATCGGCGCGCGTGCTCTCGCTCCTTCCTCTCTTTATGTTATGCCTGGTACCCATTGCAAATGGGTGCAGGCCGATAGCCAGCAAATCAACGATTTTCGAACCGTAATGACCGGTGAATTACATCATTTACTGTTAAATCACTCATTGATTGGCGCAGGTTTGCCGCCGCAGGAAAACGCTGCCGATGCCTTCGCGGCTGGCCTTGAGCGTGGCCTTAATGCGCCCGCCATATTGCCGCAGCTTTTTGAAGTTCGCGCCTCGCATGTGCTGGGAACACTTCCCCGCGAACAGGTCAGTGAATTTCTCTCTGGTTTGTTGATTGGCGCAGAGGTTGCCAGTATGCGCGACTATGTGACTCATCAACACGCCATCACCCTTGTCGCCGGAACATCGCTGACCGCGCGCTACCAGCAAGCCTTTCAGGCGATGGGTTGCGACGTGGCGGCGGTAGCGGGCGACACGGCATTTCAGGCTGGTATAAGGAGCATCGCTCATGCAGTGGCAAACTAAACTCCCGCTGATCGCCATTTTGCGCGGCATTACGCCCGACGAGGCGCTGGCGCATGTTGGCGCGGTGATTGACGCCGGGTTCGACGCGGTTGAAATCCCGCTGAATTCCCCACAATGGGAGCAGAGCATTCCCGCCATCGTTGATGCGTATGGCGACAAGGCGTTGATTGGCGCAGGTACGGTACTGAAACCTGAACAGGTCGATGTGCTCGCCAGGATGGGCTGCCAGCTCATCGTTACGCCCAATATCCATAGTGAAGTGATCCGCCGTGCGGTGGGCTACGGCATGACCGTTTGCCCCGGCTGCGCGACGGCGACCGAAGCCTTTACCGCGCTCGACGCGGGCGCTCAGGCGCTGAAAATATTTCCGTCATCGGCTTTTGGTCCGCAATACATCAAAGCGTTAAAAGCGGTATTACCACCGGACATCGCAGTCTTTGCCGTTGGCGGCGTGACGCCAGAAAACCTGGCGCAGTGGATAGACGCAGGTTGTGCAGGGGCAGGCTTAGGCAGCGATCTCTATCGCGCCGGGCAGTCCGTAGAACGCACCGCGCAGCAGGCAGCAGCATTTGTTAAGGCGTATCGAGAGGCAGTGCAATGAAAATCACCAAAATTACCACGTATCGTTTACCTCCCCGCTGGATGTTCCTGAAAATTGAAACCGATGAAGGCGTGGTCGGCTGGGGCGAGCCCGTGATTGAAGGCCGCGCTCGCACTGTGGAAGCGGCAGTCCACGAGCTGAGTGACTATTTGATTGGTCAGGACCCGTCACGCATCAACGACTTATGGCAAGTGATGTATCGCGCCGGATTTTATCGTGGCGGTCCGATTCTGATGAGTGCCATCGCCGGTATCGACCAGGCGTTATGGGATATCAAAGGCAAAGTGCTGAATGCGCCGGTGTGGCAACTGATGGGCGGCCTGGTTCGCGACAAAATTAAAGCCTACAGTTGGGTCGGCGGCGATCGTCCGGCGGATGTTATCGACGGCATTAAAACCCTGCGCGAAATCGGCTTCGATACCTTCAAACTGAACGGTTGTGAAGAACTGGGGCTAATTGATAACTCCCGCGCGGTAGATGCGGCAGTCAACACCGTGGCACAAATTCGTGAAGCTTTTGGCAATCAGATTGAGTTTGGTCTTGATTTCCATGGTCGCGTCAGCGCGCCGATGGCGAAAGTGCTGATTAAAGAGCTGGAACCGTATCGTCCGCTGTTTATTGAAGAGCCGGTGCTGGCGGAACAGGCCGAATACTACCCGAAACTGGCGGCACAAACACATATTCCTCTGGCGGCGGGTGAACGCATGTTCTCACGCTTCGATTTTAAACGCGTGCTGGAGGCGGGCGGTATTTCGATTCTGCAACCCGATCTTTCTCACGCAGGTGGTATTACCGAATGCTACAAAATTGCCGGAATGGCAGAAGCCTATGACGTGACCCTTGCGCCGCACTGTCCGCTCGGCCCGATTGCACTGGCGGCTTGCCTGCATATCGACTTTGTTTCCTATAACGCGGTACTTCAGGAACAAAGTATGGGCATTCATTACAACAAAGGCGCGGAGTTACTCGACTTTGTGAAAAATAAAGAAGACTTCAGCATGGTCGGCGGCTTCTTTAAACCATTAACGAAACCGGGCTTAGGCGTGGAAATCGACGAAGCCAAAGTTATTGAGTTCAGTAAAAATGCCCCGGACTGGCGTAATCCGCTCTGGCGTCATGAAGATAACAGCGTAGCAGAGTGGTAATTCCTGCCACGTAAGCCCCTCATCGGGCACTAAAACAGCAATACAAAAATATAACCCTCTGTAAATTACAGGGCATGGTGAGCGGCTTCGCTATGCCCAAAATCTGGAGAAAGCTCGCTATGGATATTCCCGTTAATGCAGCAAAGCCGGGGCGTCGGCGTTATCTGACGCTGGTGATGATCTTTATTACGGTGGTCATTTGTTATGTTGACCGCGCTAACCTGGCCGTGGCTTCCGCCCATATTCAGGAAGAGTTCGGTATTACGAAAGCGGAAATGGGCTATGTATTTTCGGCCTTCGCCTGGCTTTATACGCTATGTCAGATCCCCGGCGGTTGGTTTTTAGATCGCGTAGGTTCACGCGTGACTTATTTTATTGCGATATTTGGCTGGTCAGTGGCGACGTTATTCCAGGGCTTTGCCACGGGCTTAATGTCATTAATTGGTCTGCGCGCGATAACCGGTATTTTCGAAGCGCCCGCGTTCCCGACCAATAACCGGATGGTGACCAGCTGGTTCCCGGAACATGAACGCGCTTCCGCCGTTGGTTTTTATACGTCTGGTCAGTTTGTCGGTCTGGCGTTTCTGACTCCGCTGCTGATCTGGATTCAGGAAATGTTGAGCTGGCACTGGGTGTTCATTGTCACCGGTGGTATCGGCATTATCTGGTCGCTGATTTGGTTTAAGGTTTATCAGCCGCCGCGCCTGACTAAAGGCATCAGCAAAGCTGAACTGGATTACATTCGTGATGGCGGCGGTCTGGTGGATGGCGATGCGCCGGTGAAAAAAGAGGCGCGTCAGCCGTTAACAGCCAAAGACTGGAAACTGGTGTTCCATCGTAAACTGATCGGTGTCTATCTTGGGCAATTTGCGGTGGCTTCTACACTGTGGTTTTTCTTAACCTGGTTCCCGAACTATTTAACCCAGGAAAAAGGAATCACGGCGCTGAAAGCAGGCTTTATGACCACGGTGCCGTTCCTCGCGGCGTTTGTCGGCGTTCTGCTCTCTGGCTGGGTCGCGGATCTGCTGGTACGTAAGGGCTTTTCACTGGGCTTTGCGCGTAAAACGCCGATTATCTGCGGCTTGCTGATCTCCACCTGCATTATGGGCGCTAACTACACTAACGATCCGATGATGATTATGTGCCTGATGGCGCTGGCATTCTTCGGCAACGGTTTTGCTTCGATTACCTGGTCGCTGGTCTCTTCTCTGGCACCGATGCGCCTGATTGGTTTAACCGGCGGCGTGTTTAACTTTGCCGGTGGTTTGGGCGGCATCACCGTTCCGCTGGTGGTGGGGTACCTGGCGCAGGGTTACGGTTTCGCGCCTGCACTGGTTTATATCTCCGCCGTCGCGTTGATTGGCGCGCTCTCTTACATCCTGCTGGTGGGCGATGTGAAGCGCGTTGGCTAATCTTTCAACTGTGGAATATGCGCCACACCACTGCGCATAATCCACTTTCTTAAAGCCGGTGCGGTCAGGCATCGGCTTTTGACTATCTTGCCATAGAGCTTTAAACGCAGTTTGCGGGTGGCGCGCCAGTAGGCGGCGTTGATCTTCTCCGGCTGCTTCAGTAACACCGAACGCAGAATCTCTGCGCTATCCAGCGCATAGCTAATCCCCTCCAGCGAGCTGGCGCTGATAAATCCCGCCGCTTCACCAATCAGAAAGGCATTGTCCTTACCGCAGACAAAATCCTGCCAGCGTGAGGGAAACAACACGGTACATTTCTCACTTTTCACCGCTTTGCCAAACTGGAACTGAAAGGCGTTCATTTTCTCTTTCAGCGTCGTGAAACGCGTCTGACCGTCTTTCATGGGATAGGCACCGCCAAAGATAAAATAACCGTCTTTGCTGATACTCCATGAGTAACAGTCAGTTATCGCATTATCAAAGATGCAGGAGTAGAACGGCACCGGATGTTTCTCTGCGAACCACTGCTGGATAGCGACATATTTACGAATTTGATGATCCGGGTAGAGATGTCGCCGCACCATCGAGTTTGCGCCATCGGCACCGACCAGATAGCGGGCAGTAATATGCTGCTCCCAACCGTCTGCACGAAAAATGACATGCCATTTATCATCCTCACGCCAGATTTTTCGGCACAGGCTGTCGTGGTAAACCTCAACGCTGGCGGGGATCAGCGATTTCATCCACAAGTCGAAAGCATGGCGATTAATATTGATATAGCTTCGCTGGTAGTTACGCGTGAGCGATGCGGCGACGTCGACAGTTTTGACGCTGAAAATCTGTGGATTGGCGATCACATCGACAGGAAGCGTCAGTCCATCGCGAATAAAAGATCGCTGCGCGTCCGGTGCCAGCAGACCGCCGCAGGGTTTGCTGAAACCTTCAGTACCACACTGGTGCTTTTTATCCAGCGCGATCACCTGCATTTTGCTGGCTAACGTTCGTGCCAACACCGACCCTGCCGGGCCGAGGCCAATAATCGCCACGTCGAAATGTTCCATCTTTTCACTCACATTCATCACGATGGCGAAAGACTATTGTCTGAAAGTGAAGTCCTTGTGAAGTATGATGGCGGGACCCGTTTTGTATCAGGACCGCGCCATGAAACAGATAACCTTTGCTCCCCGTAATCACCTGCTCACCAATACCAATACCTGGACGCCCGACAGCCAGTGGCTGGTATTTGACGTGCGTCCTTCTGGCGCGTCGTTTACCGGCGAGACCATTGAGCGTGTGAATATCCATACCGGCGAGGTCGAGGTTATCTATCGCGCGTCACAGGGCGCGTACGTCGGCGTGGTGACCGTTCATCCTAAGTCAGAGAAATATGTTTTCATCCACGGCCCGGAAAATCCTGATGAAACATGGTATTACGACTTCCATCATCGGCGTGGAGTGATTGTTGAAGGCGGCAAGGTGAGCAATCTCGATGCAATGGATATTACCGCGCCGTACACCCCAGGAGCACTGCGCGGCGGCAGCCATGTGCATGTCTTTAGCCCGAACGGTGAAAGGGTGAGCTTTACCTATAACGACCATGTAATGCATCAACTCGATTCGGCGCTGGATTTGCGAAACGTCGGCGTGGCTGCACCGTTTGGCCCGGTCAACGTACAAAAGCAGCATCCGCGTGAATACAGCGGTAGCCACTGGTGCGTGCTGGTGAGTAAAACCACGCCCACGCCGCAGCCTGGCAGCGATGAAATCAATCGTGCTTATGAAGAAGGATGGGTAGGAAATCACGCGCTGGCGTTTATTGGCGACACACTTTCGCCAAAGGGCGAGAAAGTGCCGGAGCTATTTATCGTTGAGTTACCGCAAGATGAAGCTGGCTGGAAAGCGGCAGGTGATGCGCCGTTAAGTGGAACGGAAACAACCCTGCCCGCGCCACCGCGTGGCGTCGTGCAGCGACGTTTAACCTTTACCCACCATCGGGCTTATCCGGGGTTAGTCAACGTCCCGCGCCACTGGGTGCGCTGTAATCCGCAGGGTACGCAAATCGCGTTTTTAATGCGTGATGATAACGGCATTGTGCAACTGTGGCTTATCTCGCCACAGGGCGGCGAGCCGCGCCAGTTAACCCATAACAAAACGGATATTCAGTCTGCATTTAACTGGCATCCGTCAGGAGAATGGTTGGGCTTTGTGCTGGATAATCGAATTGCTTGCGCCCATGCGCAAAGCGGCGAGGTTGAGTATTTAACCGAAAACCACGCCAATCCACCTTCTGCGGACGCCGTGGTCTTCTCGCCGGATGGTCAATGGCTGGCGTGGATGGAAGGCGGCCAGCTGTGGATCACCGAAACTGATCGCTAAATCAGTTATCCGGCATTCTGGCCGGTGGAATAACCGCATTGGTGGCTTGCGCGTTGGCTTCGCTTTTTTCAACGCGTGAGCGCACCGAGCTGTCTTTGCGGAACACATCCCACGGCAGTAAAAGCGTGTCCATCACAGCGGTAAACGGCATATCGAGAATCGCCAGCGACTTAGTGCCCCAGTTGGTTTCATCGTCGCCAATCATGGTGGCGCTGGCGCGGGTGCCGGGATACGTTCCTTCTTTCCCCCCGGTATGGGACATCACGCTGGAGCATCCTCCGAGTAATGTCATTCCGCTGCATATCATGAACGCTAACAACACATTTCTTATCATAATAAATTCATCTGTTGATCGTGGGTGTTGGCCTGATGAGTTATAGCGATCCCTTGCTGAAAATAACATCATCATTACGTCGCACTGTGGCGGCTATCGCACTTTAACGTTTCGTGCTGCCCCCTCAGTCTATGCAATAGACCATAAACTGCAAAAAAAAGTCCGCTGATAAGGCTTGAAAAGTTCATTTCCAGACCCATTTTTACATCGTAGCCGATGAGGACGCGCCTGATGGGTGTTCTGGCTACCTGACCTGTCCATTGTGGAAGGTCTTACATTCTCGCTGATTTCAGGAGCTATTGATTATGCGTAACTTTGATTTATCCCCGCTTTACCGTTCTGCTATTGGATTTGACCGTTTGTTTAACCACTTAGAAAACAACCAGAGCCAGAGTAATGGCGGCTACCCTCCGTATAACGTTGAACTGGTAGACGAAAACCATTACCGCATTGCTATCGCTGTGGCTGGTTTTGCTGAGAGCGAACTGGAAATTACCGCCCAGGATAATCTGCTGGTGGTGAAAGGTGCTCACGCCGACGAACAAAAAGAGCGCACCTATCTGTACCAGGGCATCGCTGAACGTAACTTTGAACGCAAATTCCAGTTAGCTGAGAACATTCATGTTCGTGGTGCTAACCTGGTGAATGGTCTGCTGTATATCGATCTTGAACGCGTGATTCCGGAAGCGAAAAAACCGCGCCGTATCGAAATCAACTAATTCCTTAAGGCCGCCTGGCGCGGCCTGACATCTCCATGCTCGCCGTCAGGGAGCATATGCGAATCTTCGGATTTGCAGGTACTTACTCGCTTCTTAGAAGGAGAAATGACTATGCGTAACTTCGATTTATCCCCACTGATGCGTCAATGGATCGGTTTTGACAAACTGGCCAACGCACTGCAAAACGCCGGTGAAAGCCAGAGCTTCCCGCCGTACAACATTGAGAAAAGCGACGATAACCACTACCGCATTACCCTTGCGCTGGCTGGTTTTCGTCAGGAAGATTTAGAGATTCAACTGGAAGGTACGCGCCTGAGCGTAAAAGGCACGCCGGAGCAGCCAAAAGAAGAGAAAAAATGGCTGCATCAAGGGCTTATGAATCAGCCATTTAGCCTGAGCTTTACGCTGGCTGAAAATATGGAAGTCTCTGGTGCAACCTTCGTAAACGGTTTACTGCATATTGATTTAATTCGTAATGAGCCTGAACCCATCGCAGCGCAGCGTATCGCTATCAGCGAACGTCCCGCGTTAAATAGCTAACTAGCTATTCTCTTTGCCCCGCCATTCTGGTGGGGCTTTTTTTGTCTTTCTTCTTCAACAATGCGTTAAATTTCGCCTGTTTAAGATATTTCGGCACGTTCTTTCCCGTGATAATGTGCGCTATGAGGCAAATCTGCTTCACCGATTCAGCCATAATCCGTAGCAATTAAAATGTTATCTCAAGAGAAATGGACGATGAGTGATATAGCATTAACGGTCAGTATTCTGGCTTTGGTGGCAGTCGTCGGTTTGTTTATCGGCAACGTCAAATTTCGCGGCATAGGATTAGGTATTGGCGGCGTGCTGTTTGGTGGGATCATCGTCGGCCATTTTGTTTCTCAGGCGGGGATGACATTAAGTAGCGATATGCTGCATGTTATTCAGGAATTTGGCCTGATCCTGTTCGTTTATACCATCGGGATTCAGGTAGGGCCGGGCTTCTTTGCCTCATTGCGCGTCTCCGGATTACGCCTCAACCTGTTTGCTGTTCTGATCGTCATCATCGGGGGTCTGGTTACCGCCATCCTGCATAAACTGTTTGATATTCCACTGCCGGTAGTGCTGGGGATTTTCTCCGGTGCGGTAACCAATACGCCAGCGCTGGGGGCAGGGCAGCAGATCTTGCGCGACCTGGGTACACCAATGGAAATGGTCGATCAGATGGGGATGAGTTACGCGATGGCGTATCCATTCGGTATTTGCGGGATTTTGTTCACCATGTGGATGTTGCGGGTTATTTTCCGCGTCAATGTCGAGACAGAAGCCCAGCAGCACGAGTCTTCACGCACCAATGGCGGCGCGCTGATCAGGACTATCAATATTCGCGTTGAGAACCCTAACCTGCATGATTTAGCCATTAAAGATGTACCGATTCTCAACGGGGACAAAATTATCTGTTCGCGTCTGAAACGAGAAGAAACCCTAAAAGTACCTTCGCCTGATACCATTATCCAACTGGGCGATTTGCTGCATCTGGTGGGGCAGCCAGCGGATTTACATAATGCGCAACTGGTGATTGGTCAGGAGGTCGATACCTCGCTGTCCACGAAAGGCACTGATTTACGCGTCGAGCGTGTGGTGGTCACCAATGAAAACGTGCTCGGAAAGCGTATTCGCGATCTGCACTTTAAAGAACGCTATGACGTTGTTATTTCGCGTCTGAACCGTGCTGGGGTCGAACTGGTCGCCAGTGGTGATATCAGCCTGCAGTTCGGCGATATCCTCAACCTGGTGGGGCGTCCGTCCGCAATTGATGCCGTTGCCAATGTGCTGGGGAATGCGCAGCAAAAACTGCAACAGGTTCAGATGTTGCCAGTGTTTATTGGTATCGGGCTTGGCGTATTGTTAGGTTCTATTCCCGTCTTTGTGCCGGGATTTCCGGCCGCGTTGAAACTGGGGCTGGCGGGCGGTCCGCTGATTATGGCGTTGATTCTCGGGCGTATCGGCAGTATCGGCAAGCTGTACTGGTTTATGCCGCCAAGTGCCAACCTCGCGCTGCGGGAGCTGGGGATCGTGCTGTTCCTCTCGGTCGTTGGTCTGAAATCTGGTGGGGATTTTGTGAATACCCTGGTCAATGGCGAAGGGCTAAGCTGGATTGGTTATGGTGCGCTGATCACCGCCGTTCCGCTGATTACTGTTGGCATTCTGGCGCGGATGTTAGCCAAAATGAATTACCTGACCATGTGCGGGATGCTGGCTGGCTCCATGACCGATCCACCGGCGCTGGCGTTTGCTAATAATCTTCATCCAACGAGCGGTGCGGCGGCACTCTCTTACGCCACTGTCTATCCGTTGGTGATGTTCCTGCGCATTATCACCCCCCAATTACTGGCGGTGCTCTTCTGGAGTATCGGTTAACTCTTCTCCGGGTGGAGTCGCCGTAAATGGTACTCCACCTGGTATTCACTGGCATTTCTGAACATTACTGAATAATTCAAAAACTCCCCGCTCTCGCTATATGACAACGAGGTGATCCGCAGCAGTGGCGTGTGTTCCGCTACCTTCATTTGCCGCGCCAGTAGTCTATCGGCGAGCACCGGCGTCAGGCTTTCATAATTACCGCCAATCAGAATCCCGCACTCTTGTTCAATATATTCAAACTTCGACCCTTCAAGATGTTGCAGCGATAGGTTGCGGAACAGTTTTACCGGCATATAGCTGTCTTCCAGCATCAGCGGTTTCCCTTCCACAAAACGAACGCGACGGGAGAAGTAGATCTGCTCGTTGATTTGAATCCGTAACTGGCTGGCAATGGCCGGAGGCGCAGGCATGATTTCAAAAATCAGCACCTGGCTGGTGACCGTTTTTCCCTGGCGTTTTAACACCTCCACCAGCCCGGTCAGGCTGGCGGTTTGATGCAGTACATCTTTGCGCACCAGGTAAGTGCCGCTACCGTGGCGGCGGACCACCAGCCCCCACGCTACCAGCAGGTCAATGGCTTTACGGATGGTCATCCGCGATACCGCAAACTCTTCCGCCAGCTTTTTTTCACCGGGAAGAAGGCTGTTTAGCGTGAAATCTGCGGAATTAAGTCGAATTCTTAACCGCTCCGCAATGCTTTTGTAGATCATCTCTAGATCTCTTTTTTGCCTGCAAGCCCGGGTAATGCGCCCACAAGTTCTGCTTAATCGATTGAAAAAACATCTTTTTTTTAAAGATGTGTTCGTTGCTGTGTACCAGTGCTCACAGATGTCTACTTTTTTGCGAAAACGTAGATCTCTACCGCCCAACGAAAAGCATGAAAGCGATCACGAATCCCATTGGGTCGTCATGTTCTGCCGATCGCATCTTCCTATCCTCGCTCCAGGCCTGCCGCATAACCAATCAGGCTTCCTACTTACAGAATTGAGAAAAGAGGATGTGGAAATGCTCAGTCAAATTCAACGCTTTGGCGGCGCGATGTTCACGCCAGTGCTGCTGTTTCCCTTCGCCGGGATTGTGGTGGGTCTTGCCATCTTGCTGCAAAACCCGATGTTTGTCGGGGAATCACTGACCGATCCGAACAGTTTATTCGCGCAAATCGTACATATTATTGAAGAGGGCGGTTGGACGGTATTCCGTAATATGCCGCTGATTTTTGCTGTCGGTTTACCCATTGGCCTTGCTAAGCAAGCGCAGGGGCGAGCTTGTCTGGCGGTGATGGTGAGTTTCCTGACCTGGAACTATTTCATCAACGCGATGGGAATGACCTGGGGAAGCTACTTCGGCGTCGATTTCACTCAGGACGCGGTGGCAGGTAGCGGTCTGACAATGATGGCCGGGATTAAAACCCTCGATACCAGCATTATCGGCGCAATTATCATTTCCGGCATTGTGACGGCGCTGCATAACCGTCTGTTCGATAAAAAACTGCCGGTGTTTCTCGGCATTTTCCAGGGGACATCTTATGTGGTGATTATCGCCTTCCTGGTGATGATCCCCTGCGCCTGGCTGACGTTGCTC
Organism: Escherichia sp. WS1451; assembly: GCF_046487365.1. Lineage (NCBI taxonomy): Bacteria > Pseudomonadati > Pseudomonadota > Gammaproteobacteria > Enterobacterales > Enterobacteriaceae > Escherichia > Escherichia sp. WS1451. Next base: position 168,913 of record NZ_JBJQJP010000009.1, on the reverse strand, counting down.
GGCTGGCCAAAAGTACAAATGGGGATTGAATCTCTGCAAGCGTTCCTGCGTTCGGCGGGTGCGCTTGGGGTCTGGGTTTACACCTTCCTCGAACGTATTCTGATCCCAACCGGTTTACACCACTTCATCTACGGACCGTTTATCTTTGGTCCGGCAGCTGTTGAAGGCGGCATTCAGATGTACTGGGCGCAGCATCTGCAAGAGTTCAGTTTGAGCGCCGAGCCGCTGAAATCGTTGTTCCCGGAAGGCGGTTTTGCCCTGCACGGTAACTCAAAAATCTTTGGTGCCGTGGGCATTTCTTTAGCGATGTACTTCACTGCCGCACCGGAAAATCGGGTAAAAGTGGCGGGCTTGCTGATCCCCGCAACCTTAACCGCCATGCTGGTGGGAATTACCGAACCGCTGGAATTTACCTTCCTGTTCATTTCACCGTTGCTGTTTGCGGTACACGCTGTGCTTGCGGCCTCAATGTCGACCGTGATGTACCTCTTTGGTGTGGTGGGCAACATGGGCGGAGGTCTGATTGACCAGGTTTTACCGCAAAACTGGATCCCGATGTTCAGCAACCACGCGGATATGATGCTGACCCAAATCGCCATTGGGTTGTGCTTTACCCTGCTGTACTTCGTGGTTTTCCGCACCCTGATTCTGCAATTCAACATGTGCACGCCGGGACGTGAAGATGCGGAAGTGAAACTCTACTCAAAAGCCGAATACAAAGCCTCGCGAGGCCAAACCACCGCTATAGAGCCAAAAAAAGAGCTGGATCAGGCTGCCGGTATCCTGCAAGCCCTGGGCGGGGTCGGCAATATCTCCAGCATTAACAATTGCGCGACGCGTTTACGTATTGCACTGCATGACATGTCACAAACGCTGGATGACGAAGTCTTTAAAAAGCTGGGAGCGCACGGCGTCTTCCGTAGTGGCGATGCCATTCAGGTGATCATTGGTCTGCATGTATCCCAGCTGCGTGAACAGCTCGATAGCTTAATTAATTCTCATCAATCAGCAGAAAATGTTGCCATTACGGAGGCAGTATAATGACCAAATTCTCAGTGGTTGTCGCAGGCGGTGGAAGCACCTTTACGCCAGGCATCGTGTTGATGCTCCTGGCGAATCAGGACCGTTTCCCGCTTCGTGCACTGAAATTTTATGATAACGATGGTGCGCGGCAGGAAGTGATTGCCGAAGCCTGTAAAGTCATCCTTAAAGAAAAAGCGCCGGACATTGCGTTTAGTTACACCACCGATCCTGAAGTGGCATTCAGCGACGTTGATTTTGTCATGGCGCACATCCGCGTCGGCAAATACCCGATGCGCGAACTGGATGAAAAAATCCCGCTGCGCCACGGCGTTGTTGGTCAGGAAACTTGCGGACCCGGCGGAATAGCGTACGGCATGCGTTCCATTGGCGGCGTCCTGGAACTGGTGGATTATATGGAAAAATATTCACCAAATGCCTGGATGCTCAACTACTCCAACCCGGCAGCCATTGTCGCAGAAGCCACGCGTCGTCTGCGCCCGAATGCGAAAATCCTCAACATCTGTGACATGCCAATCGGTATTGAAAGCCGGATGGCGCAAATTGTTGGGCTGCAAGATCGCAAACAGATGCGCGTGCGCTACTACGGCCTGAACCACTTTGGCTGGTGGACATCAATTGAAGATTTGCAGGGCAACGACCTGATGCCCCAGCTGCGGCAATATGTCTCTAAGCACGGTTATGTTCCACCGCAGCAAGATACACATACTGAAGCGAGCTGGAACGACACCTATGCAAAAGCGCGGGATGTCCAGGCACTGGACCCGGATACATTGCCGAACACCTATCTGAAATATTATCTCTTCCCGGATTATGTCGTTCAGCATTCCAACCCTGAACATACCCGCGCGAATGAGGTGATGGAACATCGCGAGAAACAGGTTTTCGATGCTTGCCGCGCCATTACGGCGGCAGGAAATTCAGCGGCGGGCAAGCTGGAAATTGACGAACATGCGTCATACATCGTCGATCTTGCGGCGGCGATTGCCTTCAACACTCAGGAGCGGATGTTGCTAATTGTGCCTAACAACGGGGCAATCCATAACTTTGATGATGAAGCGATGGTCGAAATCCCGTGTCTGGTCGGGCACAACGGACCAGAACCACTGGTGGTCGGCGAGATCCCGCAGTTTCAGAAAGGGTTAATGAGTCAGCAAGTGGCGGTGGAAAAACTGGTCGTGGACGCCTGGGAACAGCGTTCATATCAGCACCTGTGGCAGGCGATTACGTTGTCGAAAACGGTACCGAGCGCCTCGGTCGCCAAAGCTATTCTGGATGAGTTGCTGGAGGCCAACAAAGCGTACTGGCCAGAGTTACGTTAATTGTGTGGACTGGCATCCGTGGGGTGCTGGTCCGTATTCTTCAGCACGGCTGACGGCGCATAACCAAATTTATTTTTAAAGGCTTTGCTGAAATGAAAGGAGTCGAAGAAGTTGAGCGTATCAGCGACTTCGCCAACCGAGTTTCCTTGTTGTTTTAATAGCGATAGCGCCAGATCCAGACGCGCATCGAGGTAATATTCTTTCGGCGTCTTGCCGGTATAGCGTAAAAACAGACGACGCAACCAGGCCTCGCTACAGGGGATCGTGGCAGCCATATCAGCTACGCTCCAGCGTTGTTGCAGACTGGCATGTAAAGTGGCAATTAAATTTTCAATTTGCCGCCGTTGTGGATCTTTTTTACCGTCTGCGTACATAAGACAAATCCACTGATAAATAATTTTCGTCAGAAAAGCGACTGCCAGATTATTTTTTATTGCTTCTGGTGAAGTTATTAACTCAGCAACTTCGGTGAGTTCCTGATTATAAATTTCGCCATTATAAATAACGCTTTGCTGACCAACGGGAATATCCATCATACTGGTGGGGGTAAATTCCATCCAGTACTGTTCCCAGACTAAACCTTCACAGTGATAAGAGTGAATATCCATTGGCTTTAAAAATATAATACAGTTGCCATGCAGAGTTATTTGTTCGCCATTCTTTAAAATAATTTTCCCACATCCTTGTACGGTATACACCGCAACCCATGAGTTGGCGATAAGCGGTTTCTTCTTGTCCCGCGGCCAGATCACCCGGTAATGCTCGTCGGCGTAGGTATGCCAGAGCGAGATCAGAGAAATTCCGCTGGAGATCACATTTTCGTTAATCAATAAGGGAATATTGTACGGAGTTTCGTTTTTTACATCCGAACTTTGCAATTTTCCATTCATTTTAATATCCCTCCGGCGAATTATGCTCACAACCTGAACTTAACAGAAAACAATCCGTTCAGGGATACGACGTTTGTATTTTAAGAATCTGACTGCCTGACCCGACGCATTTTACCTCTCCCTATATTCATGCGTCCGGGACATAAACATAAATAAGGGCTATGAGATGAATTCGTTACAAATCTTGAGTTTTGTCGGTTTTACGCTGCTGGTGGCGATCATCACCTGGTGGAAGGTCCGCAAAACAGATACCGGATCGCAACAAGGCTATTTTCTTGCCGGACGTTCACTAAAAGCGCCGGTTATTGCCGCTTCGTTAATGTTAACCAACCTTTCCACGGAACAACTGGTTGGACTTTCCGGGCAGGCCTACAAAAGCGGCATGTCGGTGATGGGCTGGGAAGTCACTTCTGCGGTGACGCTGATCTTCCTCGCGCTAATCTTTTTACCGCGCTATCTGAAGCGCGGCATTGCCACCATCCCCGATTTTCTGGAGGAACGTTATGATAAAACGACGCGTATTATCATCGACTTCTGCTTCCTCATTGCCACCGGCGTCTGCTTTCTGCCGATTGTTCTCTACTCCGGCGCGTTGGCGCTCAACAGCCTGTTTCACGTCGGGGAATCGCTACAGATTTCTCACGGTGCGGCTATCTGGCTATTGGTAATTTTGCTTGGTCTGGCGGGAATTTTGTATGCGGTGATCGGCGGACTGCGCGCAATGGCAGTGGCGGACTCCATCAACGGTATTGGGCTGGTTATCGGCGGGTTGATGGTGCCGGTATTTGGCCTAATCGCGATGGGCAAGGGCAGCTTTATGCAGGGCATTGAGCAAATTACCACCGTTCACGCCGAGAAATTAAACTCAGTCGGCGGTCCAACCGATCCCTTGCCAATTGGTGCGGCATTTACCGGTTTGATTCTGGTTAACACCTTTTACTGGTGTACAAATCAGGGCATCGTGCAACGCACGCTGGCGTCAAAAAGCCTGGCGGAAGGGCAAAAGGGGGCGCTGTTAACGGCGGTGCTGAAAATGCTCGACCCGCTGGTACTGGTGCTGCCAGGGTTGATTGCGTTTCATCTGTATCAGGATTTACCTAAAGCCGACATGGCCTACCCGACGCTGGTCAATAACGTTCTGCCAGTGCCACTGGTGGGTTTCTTCGGCGCGGTGTTATTTGGTGCGGTGATCAGTACCTTCAACGGCTTTCTGAATAGCGCCAGTACGTTATTCAGTATGGGTATTTACCGGCGCATCATTAACCAGAATGCCGAGCCGCAGCAGCTGGTCACCGTCGGGCGCAAATTTGGTTTCTTTATCGCCATCGTTTCGGTGCTGGTCGCGCCGTGGATCGCCAACGCGCCGCAGGGGCTGTATAGCTGGATGAAACAGCTCAACGGTATTTACAACGTGCCGCTGGTTACCATCATCATTATGGGCTTTTTCTTCCCGCGCATCCCGGCGCTGGCGGCAAAAGTGGCGATGGGGATTGGCATAATCAGCTACATCACCATCAACTATCTGGTGAAGTTCGACTTCCATTTCCTCTATGTGCTGGCCTGTACGTTCTGCATCAACGTGGTCGTGATGCTGGTGATCGGTTTTATCAAACCACGCGCCACGCCGTTCACCTTCAAAGATGCGTTTGCGGTGGACATGAAACCGTGGAAAAACGTCAAGATCGCGTCAATTGGCATCCTGTTCGCTATGATTGGCGTCTATGCCGGGCTGGCTGAATTCGGCGGCTACGGTACGCGCTGGTTAGCGATGATCAGTTATTTCATCGCCGCCGTAGTGATTGTCTACCTGATTTTTGACAGCTGGCGGCATCGTCACGACCCGGCCGTCACCTTTACTCCCGATGCGAAGGATAGCCTATGAAACGCCCTAATTTTCTGTTCATCATGACCGATACCCAGGCCACCAATATGGTCGGTTGCTATAGCGGTAAGCCGCTGAATACGCAAAATATTGATAGTCTGGCGGCAGAAGGTATTCGCTTTAATTCTGCCTACACCTGTTCACCGGTTTGTACACCTGCACGCGCCGGACTATTCACCGGTATCTACGCTAACCAGTCCGGTCCGTGGACCAACAACGTCGCGCCGGGCAAAAACATTTCCACCATGGGGCGCTACTTTAAGGATGCGGGCTATCACACCTGCTACATCGGCAAATGGCATCTCGATGGACATGACTATTTCGGCACTGGCGAGTGTCCGCCTGAGTGGGACGCTGATTACTGGTTCGATGGAGCGAACTATCTTAGTGAACTGACGGAGAAAGAGATTAGCCTGTGGCGCAATGGCCTAAACAGCGTTGAGGATTTACAGGCGAACCATATTGACGAAACCTTCACCTGGGCGCACCGCATCAGCAATCGGGCGGTAGATTTTCTGCAACAGCCCGCGCGCGCCGAGGAACCCTTCCTGATGGTGGTTTCGTATGATGAGCCGCATCACCCGTTCACCTGTCCGGTGGAGTATTTAGAGAAATACGCTGATTTTTACTACGAACTTGGCGAGAAATCACAGGATGACCTGGCGAACAAACCGGAACATCACCGCTTATGGGCGCAGGCGATGCCATCGCCAGTCGGTGATGACGGGCTTTATCACCATCCGCTCTATTTTGCCTGCAATGACTTTGTTGATGACCAAATCGGACGGGTCATCAATGCCTTAACGCCAGAGCAACGTGAAAATACGTGGGTCATTTATACCTCCGATCACGGTGAAATGATGGGCGCACATAAGCTGATCAGTAAAGGAGCGGCGATGTATGACGACATCACCCGTATTCCGCTGATCATCCGTTCGCCGCAAGGGGAGCGGCGACAGGTCGATACGCCAGTCAGTCATATCGATTTACTGCCGACAATGATGGCGCTGGCAGATATTGAAAAACCAGAGATTCTGCCGGGGGAAAATATCCTTGCCGTGAAAGAGCCACGCGGCGTAATGGTGGAATTTAACCGCTACGAGATTGAGCATGACAGCTTTGGCGGTTTTATTCCGGTGCGTTGCTGGGTGACGGATGACTTTAAACTGGTACTCAACCTCTTCACCAGTGATGAACTTTACGATCGCCGTAATGACCTAAATGAAATGCATAATCTGATCGATGATATCCGTTTTGCCGACGTTCGCCGCAAAATGCATGACGCCTTATTGGATTACATGGACAAAATTCGCGATCCGTTCCGCAGTTACCAATGGAGTCTGCGTCCGTGGCGTAAAGATGCACGACCGCGCTGGATGGGGGCGTTTCGTCCACGCCCACAAGATGGCTATTCGCCAGTGGTACGCGACTATGACACCGGCCTACCGACACAAGGGGTGAAGGTGGAAGAGAAAAAACAGAAGTTCTGACGATAATGCCCGCTGATGAACACCCGGCGGGCATTATTCAGGCTGCTTAAACCAGTGAACTGCCGGTCAGGAAGGAAAAGATAAGGAATATCAGCAAAATGCTGCACACGATGCCGATACCAAAAAGCAAGGTATGGAAAGCCAGCGTTCCGCCGCCAAAAACCAGCGCGCCGTGAATGCCCCAGCGATTTTCCTTACGCATACCGCCAATAAATGCGCAAAGTAGCGCAGCAATGGCCAGTGCGATACCGCTTTGATCGAGGATTTTATCGACATCTACGTCCTCTTTTTTCTCCACGGTGGTAATTTTTTCGCCTTTTATTCCGGCGAGAAGACCTCTTTTAATTTCAGCCGTTTTGTCCGCCACGATGCTTTCAAGCGTTGGCGGTGGTGCGGAAAAAGGGCCGAATGAAAAGTGGATAATCCCCATTATTAAAGCGATGGCACCGAACAGCATGCCCAATGAACTGATTTTATTTTGCGCTATGATACCCATCTGACCTCCTTGTAGCGGATGGCAAAAGCATATCAGGAAACAGGTGGACGAAATTCTTAAAAAAACCGCTAAAGGTAGAGCGTTAGTGAAATTGCAAAGGAGCAACAATGAAAATTTCCCGCCTCGGAGAAGCGCCCGATTACCGCTTCTCGCTGGCTAATGAGCGTACTTTTCTGGCGTGGATCCGTACTGCACTAGGATTTCTGGCGGCGGGGGTTGGGCTTGATCAACTTGCGCCAGATTTCGCCACGCCCGTCATTCGCGAACTGCTGGCGTTGTTGTTGTGTCTGTTTTCCGGCGGGTTAGCGATGTATGGCTACCTGCGCTGGTTACGCAATGAAAAAGCGATGCGTCTGAAAGAGGACCTGCCCTACACCAACAGCTTATTAATCATCAGCTTAATATTGATGGTCGTAGCGGTGATCGTTATGGGACTGGTGTTGTATGCCGGATAGCCGCAAAGCCAGACGCATTGCCGACCCAGGGCTGCAGCCGGAGCGTACATCACTGGCGTGGTTTCGTACCATGCTGGGCTACGGCGCGTTGATGGCGTTGGCTATCAAACACAACTGGCACCAGGCGGGCATGTTATTCTGGATTTCGATTGGCATTCTCGCCATTGTGGCGCTGATCCTCTGGCACTACACCCGTAATCGCAATTTAATGGATGTCACGAATAGCGATTTTTCCCAATTTCACGTAGTCCGTGACAAATTTTTGATCTCCCTCGCGGTGTTATCTCTCGCAATACTGTTTGCTGTAACGCATATACATCAACTTATCGTATTTATTGAGAGAGTCGCATGACAGGAAGTCAGGTCATTGATGCTGAAGAGGACAGGCATAAACTGGTTGTAGAGTATAAGGATGCTCTGCAACCTGCCGATTTTTATCACAATTTCAAACAGCGGGGCATCCGCTCCGTACAGCTTATTCCCCATCTTGAATTTGATGACCGGGGCGATCTGACGGCCGCTTCGGTGACAGCAGAGCTGTGGGGGAAATTTTTAATTGCCCTGTTCGAGTGTTGGGTACGGGCAGATATCAGTCGTATCTCGATTGAGCTTTTTGACGCCACCCTACAAAAATGGTGTGGCAGCGAAAACCCGCAACCGCGCCGTGGCTGCCAGGCGTGCGACTGGCATCGGCTGTGCCCGCACGCTCGGGAGGAGACGCCAGACAACGTGCTTTGTGCGGGCTATCAGGCGTTTTATTCTTACTCCGCGCCGCATATGCGGGTGATGCGTGATCTGATAAAGCAGCATCGTTCTCCCATGGAGCTGATGACGATGCTGCGGTGACGTGAGCTTAAACGGGCTGCCCCTGATGCGACATCCGCGTCGCCAGCGGTAGCCAGCACAGCACGATCAACAATCCCATTAAGGTCATCAACAACCCCAGGCTGCCCTGACCGGTTTGCGGCAACATCGCAGAGAGCGACGCCAGCACGCCGGAACCAATGTTTTGTAGACCGCCGACCAGCGCGCCAGCCGTGCCCGCCAGGAAAGGGAACGGCTCCATCGCGCCGCTGGTCGCCAGCGGAAACAGCATCCCGGCACCGAAAAAGAACAGCGCGGCGGGAACGAGCAGCGTCCAGATATTCATCACGCCAAACCAGTCGGGGATCCACATCAGCAAGCCAGCCAGCAGGCAGCAGATAACCGACTGCCACATCAACGTTGAGAAGCGTTTATTAGGACGTCCGGCAAACCATGCCCCAAAAAATGCCGCCGGAATCGGCAGAATAAACAAAATACTGACCGTCATACTGCTCAGCCCTAACACCGCGCCCATCAGCACGCCGGAGCAGGCTTCAAAGGCGGCAATTCCGGCCAGACCGCCAATCAGCATCAGCAAATAACAGTTAAAACCGCTGTTACCGAAAAGCGTTTTATAACTGGTAAGCAGGCGCGTGCGCGGTGCGTCGACCGGACGCGTTTCCGGCATCCAGCGGGCCATACTGAAAGTCACACCGGCACAAAGTACCAACAAAAAGAGATAACAGGCGCGCCAGTTCCACATCGTATCCAGCAGACCGCCGATTAGCGGTGCGAGCAACGGACTGACAAGAATTCCCATGTTTAACAGGCTATTAGCATGGCGCAACTGTGTCCGTTCATATAAATCACGCGGCAAAGTACGCGCCATTACGCCGCCAACGCCGGTGCCCATCCCCTGCATCGCGCTGGCGGCAATCAATACTGTCAAACTGGAGGTCGTGACCGCGACCAGCGTTGCCAGCATAAAAATGGACATTCCGACGAGGATCACCGGTCGGCGACCCACACGGTCGGAAATCGGGCCATAAAACAGCTGTGAGACACCGTAAGTCAGCAGATAAGCGCCCATTACGCTCTGCACCGCCCCTTCACGGACGTTGAGATCGCGCGCCATATCGGCAATAGCTGGAATATATATGGTTTGCGCCATCTGACCGACGGCCACGAGTAATACCAACATCAATAACAAATTGACGTTTCTATGCCTTTTCATTATCACGGATGCTTTTATAAAAATAATTAGAATAAGTCACTACGCACTCCCATAAATGCGGGAGAGGAATCTATCACATTGATAAATGTTAGCCAGATATACGCCAGGAATGGGGAATTGTTTAGCGGCAGAATATGTAAACAAAAGCGGCAATAAATGTTGCCGGGAGGGATGGTAGGGCGGATAAGATGCATCAGCATTGCATCCGACACCAACCCGCACGCTAAATATGAAAGGGGAGCGGTTACCCGCTCCCCTTTGGTGCGACTTGAATCTGAATTACTTCAGGTATTTCAGAACAGCATCAAGCAGTTGCAGTGCTGCAACAATGAGTTTGAGGATAAGAATGGCGATATCCACCAGGCTCATACGCGTCTCCTGTGGTTCAGGAGCACTGCCAGCTGACGTACCTTTCCGCTGCCTGTTGCCAGCTGTTGTGCACGCGGTATCTCAAGGAGAAACGTTGTGCTTGTTGACATAACACAGTGTGCTCACGCGGGGTTAAGGCGCTGACGGCACCACCCGTTTCAGCCAGGACTTAGTGCGCCGGGTAACGATGCGGCCCCCGCATAACACATTGCGTACAGTGATATTATAGAAGTTTACTGTATAAATAAACAGTAATATTTGGACAAAACGAAAACTGTGAACGATACTCAACTATGTACTAAATACGTCAAAATTCGTGCCGAAATTGCGCGTTCTGCGCGGAACACGTATACTTTCAGTGTTGACATAATACAGTGTGCTTTGCGGTTACCAGCCGCAGGCGACTGACGAAACCTCGCTCCGGCGGGGTTTTTTGTTACCTGCAATTCAGTACAAAACGTGATCAACCCCTCAATTTTCCCTTGCTGAAAAATTTTCCATTGTCTCCCCTGTAAAGCTGTGCTTGTATAAATATTGTTAAACACAAAACCAACAAGGTCCCCAATGACTACTTCCATGTTCAACGCAAAACTACTACCAACTGCGCCATCCGCCGCAGTGGTCGTCGTGCGTGTGGTGGTGGTCGTCGGCAATGCGCCGTAGGGACTGGAACAACACACGATTCCAAAACCCCGCCGGCGCAAACCGGGCGGGGTTTTTCGTTTAAGCACCTCCCGGAAAGTCGGCCCAGAAGAAAAGGACTGGAGCATGGCAAGTTCGGGCACAACATCGACGCGTAAGCGCTTTACCGGCGCAGAATTTATCGTTCATTTCCTGGAACAGCAGGGCATTAAGATTGTGACGGGCATTCCGGGCGGTTCTATCCTGCCTGTTTACGATGCCTTAAGCCAAAGCACGCAAATCCGCCATATTCTGGCTCGCCATGAACAGGGCGCGGGGTTTATCGCTCAGGGAATGGCGCGCACCGACGGTAAACCGGCGGTCTGTATGGCCTGTAGCGGACCGGGTGCGACTAACCTGGTGACCGCCATTGCCGATGCGCGGCTGGATTCCATCCCGCTGATTTGCATCACCGGTCAGGTTCCTGCCTCGATGATCGGCACCGACGCCTTCCAGGAAGTGGACACCTACGGCATCTCTATCCCCATCACCAAACACAACTATCTGGTCAGACATATCGAAGAGCTCCCACAGGTCATGAGCGACGCCTTTCGTATTGCGCAATCAGGCCGCCCTGGCCCGGTGTGGATAGACATTCCTAAGGATGTGCAAACGGCAGTTTTTGAGATTGAAGAACAGCCCGGTATGACAGAAAAAGCTGCCGCGCCTGCGTTTAGTGAAGAGAGTATTCGTGACGCAGCGGCAATGATTAACGCCGCCAAACGCCCGGTGCTTTATCTGGGCGGCGGTGTGATCAATGCGCCCGCACGGGTGCGTGAACTGGCAGAGAAAGCGCAATTGCCAACTACCATGACCTTAATGGCGCTGGGCATGCTGCCAAAAGCGCATCCGCTGTCGCTGGGTATGCTGGGGATGCACGGCGTGCGCAGCACCAACTATATACTGCAGGAGGCGGATCTGCTGATTGTGCTCGGTGCGCGTTTTGATGACCGGGCGATTGGCAAAACCGAGCAGTTCTGCCCGAATGCGAAAATCATTCATGTCGATATCGACCGTGCAGAGCTGGGCAAAATCAAGCAACCGCACGTAGCGATTCAGGCGGATGTTGATGACGTGCTGGCGCAATTGATCCCGCTGGTGGAAGCGCAACCGCGTGCAGAATGGCACCAGTTGGTAGCGGATTTGCAGCGCGAATTCCCGTGTCCAATCCCGAAAGCGTGCGATCCATTAAGCCATTACGGCCTGATTAACGCCGTTGCCGCCTGTGTCGATGACAGCGCGATTATCACCACCGACGTGGGTCAGCATCAGATGTGGACCGCGCAGGCTTATCCGCTCAATCGCCCGCGCCAGTGGCTGACCTCCGGCGGGCTGGGCACGATGGGCTTTGGCCTGCCTGCGGCGATTGGCGCAGCGCTGGCGAACCCGGATCGCAAAGTGTTGTGTTTCTCCGGCGACGGCAGCCTGATGATGAATATTCAGGAGATGGCGACCGCCAGTGAAAATCAGCTGGATGTCAAAATCATTCTGATGAACAACGAAGCGCTGGGGCTGGTACATCAGCAACAGAGTCTGTTCTACAAGCAGGGCGTTTTTGCCGCTACCTATCCGGGAAAAATCAACTTTATGCAGATTGCCGCCGGATTCGGCCTCGAAACCTGTGATTTGAATAACGAAACCGATCCGCAGGCTGCATTACAGGAAATCATCAATCGCCCTGGCCCGGCGCTGATCCATGTGCGTATTGATGCCGAAGAAAAAGTGTACCCGATGGTGCCGCCAGGTGCGGCGAATACTGAAATGGTGGGGGAATAAGCCATGCAAAACACAACTCATGACAACGTGATTCTCGAACTCACCGTTCGCAACCATCCGGGCGTAATGACCCACGTTTGTGGCCTTTTTGCCCGTCGCGCTTTTAACGTTGAAGGCATTCTCTGCCTGCCGATTCAGGACAGCGACAAAAGCCACATCTGGCTACTGGTCAATGACGACCAGCGTCTGGAGCAGATGATAAGCCAAATCGATAAGCTGGAAGATGTGGTGAAAGTGCAGCGTAATCAGTCTGATCCGACAATGTTTAACAAGATCGCGGTGTTTTTTCAGTAAGGAGCGACATTAAACCGCCCGGGGGGGTACTGATGAGCGATTTTTGATAGATCCGTTCAGATATATAGGGTGAAATTGTGCCAGAGACCATCTCAGGCACAATTTATTAGCCCTGAATGTTAATTTAAGTCGCTGCACCGGTAATTTGGGGGTTAACAGTTAGGGCTAAAATTTCCAGCGATGGTGTTAAATTCTGATTGCTGTCTATACCAATGGTCATGACCAGCATTCTATTAATTAATGGTTCATCGTGAGGTATATTATGGCAAGCCCTATAATCAGCGGAACAATGATGTCAAATCCCTGCCCTTCCACCTTTTTGGATAAAAATAGAATTGTTGCTGCTGAGCTTAATATCACAAATAACGAGAAAAAATATTCACCTGGCAGTAATTTCGCAAAATGGATGTTGCAGGAAATAAAACGCTTAATAGCAAATATTATGTCCGGCTCTCGCAGTGTTAATACCGAAATCCTTAACTATTTTCACCCTATGCCAGGCACTGAAAATAATGGTAATCGTACCTGGATGGCGGCAACTGGAGAGGATGAGTATATCGAAATCAAACAAACAGGTGATAAGTTATTTAATATTACTCTGGTTGGTAGAGATAAACGTTTACGAAAAGAAACTCCATATTCAGGAGTGGCTGTAGCGACTATTATCAAATCGTTGTCTGAAAAAACTGCTGCGTTAGAAACACATTCCGCTGACACGGTTTTGAGAAAGAAATTAGTTAATAGTATTGTTATCAATAATACAGACTTTAATTACGAAATTTCTGCGGGAATTTTAAGTAATATATATGATTTATTAAGCCTGCGAGTTCAAAAAGATGAAGGATATGTACCTGTTCAGGAAAGTTTTAAAAGAACAGATGTTTTTTTTGATTCCATAATTATGGATGCTCATAGAACTATAAAAGAACAAAATCAACAAAATGGTGCTACTAAAATAACTTGCTGCGGTGTTGAGTTAAGTAAAGATATTCTTAAAATATTTGCAGAGAAAATTGAAATAATTGAACAAGATACAAAGAATAGTCAAAACACACTTGAACAAATGGTTGAACTGGTTTACTTTAATGATAATGACTGTGCTCGGGTAAGGGAATTATTAAAGAAATCAAATGGTAATATTGCGGATGATAAGATTGATGAAATAATCGCTTGCTTATCCAGTCATCAGGGGATTACATGTTTTTATTATTCTTCCGTACAAGGCTATCAGAGCTATTTAAAAAATACATCTCAAGATGTTAGCGAGTTACTCTTAAAGAGTTTGGATGGTTCCATTTCATCAATATCGGGTTTAAAAAACTCAGGAAATACCTTTTTTGGGACTGGGAAATATCTTAAAGAAATTGATTTTACTATAAATGGGTTTAGTCAGAAGATGTATTTGATGGCGGTTAATAATGTTGGAAATGAAGTTAAGCTTCAGTGTTCTCGTTATTTTACTACCGGTAGGGTCGACGAACAAAACTCCAAAAACGATAAAGTCGCTTTTACATTTTTCGGTGCCGCAACAACTGCTGATTTATGATTTTTGCCTGATAAATCGCGTTTATCATTAAGGTGAACGCTTATTCTTAACCGTCTGTGTGTAAACAGTCTTTTTGAAAAAAATGAGCGATTTTTGATAGTGAATAAGTAGAATTAGTGATGCAATTGCATTGGGAAAATCGTTAAAAATTAACGACACATGGTCTTATTATTGAAATAAATGAAATATAGCGGTTAGCAATGAAATATTTATCATGCTAGCCATTGATACTTCTAACAATGTCAAAATATGCAAGTGTCATATTGCGAGGTTACTATGGTTAGTGTGACGAGTTATACATATCCAACGGAAACAGAGAATGATAATAGTCATTTTCAGAGTCAAACTCAGAGTCAGGGCCTGAGCCAGAGTCTAAGAGATAGTATCGAGGGTAATATTGAAGCATTTGATGCGATGGAGCAAAGCGGCCTGCTCGATAATTGTAGAACATTATCTAAAGATGCCACTTTTCGTGAGGTTTTCCGAAATATATTATTATACATTTTAGATTCTTTTCATATATATCGGCATGATATCAGTGGTAAATTGGTTTCTTATTTTCATGTTACGCCTGAATCAGCGAATGCGAATTATAAGACATGGATCGCTACCACTGGCATGGATAGCTATATAAAAATTGAGCAGACCGGCAGTGATAAGTTTAAAGTCACTGATGTGTATCGTGAGTCAAAAGGCAACAGTTTGAAAAAACAGAGTAGAGACAGGGATTTTAGTGGTCGAAATGTGAAAGAGTTTATAGGGTTATTATCAGAGCACGATGTATTGGAAAAGTATCAACTCTCAAAAGTAACAGTTGCTGCAAATGCTCTTAAGCTAGAAGTTGTTAATAATAATTCTGAAAATAAACGCAGTTTTGGAGTTACTGATGCTGAGCGCCAATTAAAAAAAGCGTTAAATGAACAAACTCAATTAACTCCAGATAAATTAATTCCAAATGATTGTAGTTATAAATCAGACATAAAAAAACTAGATGTTCTGGAGGGAGAGTTTAGTTCACTTCTTGCTGATGCAGCAAGACACGTTGGAGAGGGTAGCTCAATTATTTCATGTTGTGGAGTTAAAATAAATAGCACAATCCATGAATTTCTGAGGAATAAAACCATGGCTTTGTCTGGCCATGGAGGTGTTAGAAAATATAAAGCTTTCGAAAAGCTTTTTAGTGAAATTGTATTTACGCCAGATGAATGTAATATTGTGAGAAACTCTCTACAGAAAAATGGTGTTGAGAAAAAAATCAGAGAAAATATTATTTCTTGCCTCTCCAGTATTTCAGGAATAGGTAACCTGTATTATGCTTGTTCACAGGCATTTCCTGTCGCGCTTGATAGGGGGGATATTAATGTAATACAGGCAAACGATTCTGTTTCTGCCGGGCTTGATGATAACCCAGGGTTTTGTGCTTTGCTGGGAAAAACAAATTTGCTTGTTGCTGACTTTTCACAGCATACATTCACACAAACCCATTATATTGTAAAAGCCGAAATAAATGAAGCTGGTAACGATTTTAATATTGCTAATTTCATTTATCGAACATACGGTGAGGATTATATTCATAACGACTCAGTGGATGACTCTCTTAATGAGCGTTCCGCTGAAGATTATAGGTTTCTGGATGACTCTTTGTTACCTGAAAACGATTTCCGCAACAGGAGGAGAAATTTTTCAGGCAATATTGCAATCGCAACCTACAAATAATTCGCTTTTTCTCAATAACACGCACCAAACGCTTACCTTTCAGGTAAGCGTTTTGACGATAAGCCCAACATCATTAGGCCAATACATACCCCATATCCAACTTGAACAACATCGCGCTTATCGTTAAGGTATGCGCGTTTTTTATCCGCCAGGACCCAATCATGATCACCGTTGCCCTTATAGACGATCACCTCATCGTCCGCTCCGGCTTTGCGCAGTTGCTGGGGTTGGAACCTGATTTGCAGGTAGTTGCCGAGTTTGGTTCGGGGCGCGAGGCGTTGGCGGGGCTGCCGGGGCGCGGTGTGCAGGTGTGTATTTGCGATATCTCCATGCCCGATATCTCCGGTCTGGAGCTGCTAAGCCAGCTGCCGAAAGGTATGGCGACGATTATGCTCTCTGTTCATGACAGTCCGGCGCTGGTTGAGCAGGCGCTTAACGCGGGGGCGCGCGGCTTTCTCTCCAAGCGTTGTAGCCCTGACGAACTGATTGCTGCGGTGCATACGGTTGCCACGGGCGGCTGTTATCTGACGCCGGATATTGCTATTAAACTGGCATCTGGTCGCCAGGACCCGCTGACCAAACGTGAACGGCAGGTGGCAGAAAAACTGGCGCAAGGAATGGCGGTGAAAGAGATTGCCGCCGAACTGGGCTTGTCACCGAAAACGGTACACGTCCATCGCGCTAACCTGATGGAAAAACTGGGCGTCAGTAACGACGTTGAACTGGCGCGCCGCATGTTTGATGGCTGGTGATGAAGACGTTTTTCTCTCGCTTAATTACCGTTATTGCCTGCTTTTTTATCTTCTCTGCCGCGTGGTTTTGCTTGTGGAGTATCAGCCTGCACCTGGTTGAGCGCCCTGATATGGCGGTGCTGTTATTTCCGTTTGGTCTGCGTCTGGGGCTAATGCTGCAATGCCCGCGCGGCTACTGGTCGGTGCTGCTGGGCGCGGAGTGGCTGCTGATTTACTGGCTAACGCAGGCGGTCGGTTTAACCCATTTCTCCTTATTGATGATCGGTAGTTTACTGACGTTATTGCCCGTGGCGCTGATCTCGCGCTATCGCCATCAACGTGACTGGCGCACCTTGCTGTTACAGGGTGCGGCGCTGACGGCGGCGGCGTTGTTGCAGTCGCTGCCCTGGCTTTGGCACGGGAAAGAGTCGTGGAATGCGCTGTTGCTGACTTTAACTGGCGGCCTGACGCTGGCCCCGATATGTCTGGTGTTCTGGCACTATCTCGCCAATAACATCTGGCTGCCGCTCGGGCCGTCGTTAGTTTCTCAACCGATCAACTGGCGCGGGCGGCATCTGGTCTGGTACTTGCTGCTGTTTGTTATCAGTCTCTGGCTCCAGTTGGGATTGCCGGACGAACTGTCGCGCTTTACGCCATTCTGCCTGGCGCTGCCGATTATCGCGCTGGCCTGGCACTACGGCTGGCAAGGGGCGCTGATTGCGACGTTGATGAACGCCATCGCGCTGATTGCCAGTCAAACCTGGCGCGATCATCCGGTGGATTTATTGCTCTCGCTGCTGGTGCAAAGTCTGACAGGGTTGTTACTGGGCGCAGGCATCCAGCGGTTGCGTGAACTTAACCAGTCGCTGCAAAAGGAACTGGCGCGCAATCAGCATCTGGCTGAACGTTTGTTAGAAACTGAAGAGAGCGTACGCCGCGACGTGGCGCGTGAGCTGCACGATGATATCGGCCAGACCATCACTGCCATTCGTACTCAGGCGGGCATTGTCCAGCGACTGGCGGCAGATAACGCCAGTGTGAAGCAGAGCGGGCAGCTCATCGAACAACTATCGCTGGGCGTTTACGATGCGGTGCGCCGTTTGTTAGGGCGGTTGCGTCCGCGCCAGCTGGATGATCTCACCCTGGAGCAGGCCATCCGCTCACTGATGCGGGAAATGGAGCTGGAAGGGCGCGGCATTGTCAGTCATCTCGAATGGCGAATCGATGAATCAGCGTTAAGCGAAAACCAGCGCGTGACGCTGTTTCGCGTCTGCCAGGAAGGGTTGAACAACATTGTGAAACATGCCGATGCCAGCGCGGTCACGCTGCAAGGCTGGCAGCAGGATGAGCGGTTAATGCTGGTGATTGAAGACGATGGCAGCGGTTTACCGCCAGATTCCGGGCAACACGGTTTTGGCCTTACCGGAATGCGCGAGCGCGTAACGGCGCTGGGTGGCACCTTGACCATCTCCTGCCTGCACGGCACGCGTGTCAGCGTTTCTCTACCTCAACGTTATGTCTAAGGTTCGATGATGTTGCCGTTTCTGAAAGCGCCTGCCGATGCGCCATTAATGACTGATAAACATGAAATTGATGCTCGCTATCGCTACTGGCGTCGGCATATTCTGCTGACCATCTGGCTGGGTTACGCGCTGTTTTACTTCACGCGTAAAAGTTTTAACGCCGCCGTACCAGAAATCCTTGCTAACGGCGTGCTCAGCCGTAGCGATATTGGCCTGTTAGCGACCCTGTTTTACATTACCTACGGTGTGTCGAAGTTTGTCTCCGGCATTGTCAGCGATCGCTCAAATGCCCGTTATTTTATGGGGATAGGGCTTATCGCCACGGGCATTATCAACATTCTGTTTGGCTTCTCGACGTCGCTATGGGCGTTTGCCGTGCTCTGGGTGTTGAACGCCTTTTTCCAGGGCTGGGGTTCACCGGTGTGTGCGCGTCTGTTAACCGCCTGGTATTCTCGTACCGAGCGCGGCGGTTGGTGGGCATTATGGAACACGGCGCATAACGTTGGCGGTGCGCTCATTCCCATTGTGATGGCAGCAGCTGCGCTGCATTACGGCTGGCGTGCCGGGATGATGATTGCGGGTTGTATGGCGATCGTCGTGGGGATTTTTCTCTGCTGGCGGCTGCGCGATCGCCCGCAGGCGTTAGGTTTACCAGCGGTTGGTGAATGGCGGCACGACGCGCTGGAGATTGCTCAACAACAAGAAGGGGCAGGGCTGACGCGTAAAGAGATCCTCACCAAGTATGTGTTGCTGAATCCGTATATCTGGCTGCTTTCGTTTTGCTATGTGCTGGTCTATGTGGTTCGGGCGGCGATCAACGACTGGGGCAATTTGTATATGTCCGAGACGCTGGGCGTCGATCTGGTCACGGCGAATACGGCTGTGACGATGTTTGAACTGGGCGGATTTATCGGTGCGCTGGTAGCGGGTTGGGGCTCGGACAAATTGTTTAACGGCAACCGCGGGCCGATGAATTTGATTTTCGCTGCCGGAATTTTGCTTTCAGTCGGCTCGCTGTGGCTGATGCCATTTGCCAGCTACGTGATGCAGGCAACCTGCTTCTTCACCATTGGTTTTTTTGTCTTTGGCCCGCAGATGTTAATCGGCATGGCGGCGGCAGAATGTTCCCACAAAGAGGCGGCAGGGGCGGCGACGGGGTTTGTCGGCTTGTTTGCTTATCTTGGTGCGTCGCTTGCTGGTTGGCCGCTGGCGAAAGTGCTCGATACCTGGCACTGGAGCGGATTTTTTGTGGTTATCTCTATCGCCGCCGGGATTTCCGCACTGCTGTTACTGCCCTTTTTGAACGCCCAGACACCGCGCGAAGCGTGATGCATCTCACCTTTTCACTTCATATCCGGCAAAACTAAGAAATTTTCCAGGTTTTGCCTGGACGCTATCTCAGGCCTGATTTGCTACTGATTTTTACAATGCATGCCTCACGCAGGTATTCATTTCAGGAGTAACCCATGCTGGCTTTCTTAAACCAGGTTCGCAAGCCGACCCTGGACCTTCCGCTCGAAGTGCGGCGCAAAATGTGGTTCAAACCGTTCATGCAATCCTACCTGGTGGTCTTTATCGGCTACCTTACGATGTACCTGATTCGCAAGAACTTTAACATCGCGCAGAACGACATGATCTCGACCTACGGGTTGAGCATGACGCAGCTGGGGATGATCGGCCTGGGCTTCTCCATCACTTATGGCGTGGGTAAAACGCTGGTTTCTTACTACGCCGACGGCAAAAACACCAAACAATTCCTGCCGTTCATGCTGATCCTGTCTGCCATTTGTATGCTGGGCTTCAGTGCCAGTATGGGCAGCGGCTCGGTTAGCCTGTTCCTGATGATTGCCTTCTACGCCTTGAGCGGCTTTTTCCAGAGTACCGGCGGTTCGTGCAGTTACTCCACCATCACCAAATGGACGCCGCGTCGTAAACGCGGGACATTCCTCGGTTTCTGGAACATTTCTCACAACCTTGGTGGTGCAGGCGCAGCAGGTGTGGCGCTGTTCGGCGCAAATTACCTGTTCGATGGTCATGTCATCGGCATGTTTATTTTCCCGTCGATTATCGCGCTGATTGTTGGTTTTATCGGTCTGCGTTACGGCAGCGACTCCCCGGAATCTTATGGCCTCGGCAAAGCTGAAGAGCTGTTTGGCGAGGAGATCAGTGAAGAGGATAAAGAGACAGAATCTACCGATATGACCAAGTGGCAGATCTTTGTTGAGTATGTGCTGAAAAACAAAGTGATCTGGCTGCTGTGCTTTGCCAACATTTTCCTCTATGTGGTGCGTATTGGTATCGACCAGTGGTCAACCGTGTATGCGTTCCAGGAACTGAAACTCTCTAAAGCGGTGGCGATTCAGGGCTTTACGCTGTTTGAAGCTGGTGCGCTGGTCGGTACGCTGCTGTGGGGCTGGCTCTCTGACCTGGCGAACGGTCGCCGTGGCCTGGTGGCCTGTATCGCGCTGGCGCTGATTATCGCCACGCTCGGTGTGTATCAACACGCCAGCAACGAATATATCTACCTGGCTTCTCTCTTTGCGTTGGGTTTCCTGGTCTTTGGCCCGCAATTGTTGATTGGTGTGGCTGCTGTTGGCTTTGTACCTAAAAAAGCGATTGGCGCTGCCGATGGTATTAAAGGCACCTTTGCTTACCTGATTGGCGACAGCTTTGCCAAGTTAGGTCTGGGGATGATTGCCGATGGGACGCCGGTATTCGGCCTTACCGGCTGGGCAGGCACCTTCGCCGCGCTGGATATCGCCGCGATTGGTTGTATCTGCCTGATGGCGATAGTGGCGGTGATGGAAGAACGCAAAATCCGCCGCGAGAAAAAAATTCAGCAGTTGACAGTGGCATAAACGTAACTGGTGACTTTTGCCCGGCATGACGCCGGGCTTTTTTTTATTATTCCGTGAATTCCAGCGTAGTGAAGGCAAACTTCTCGCCATCAAACAGCCCCTGACTGGTTAGTTTCAGCGCGGGGATCACTGGCAGGGAAAGAAACGCCATCTGAATAAACGGCTCATCCGGTAACGGACCGCATTCACGGGCGGCGGCTTTCAAGGCGTCAATTTGCTCCGCCAGTGACTGCGCCGTGTCGGTGCTCATTAGCCCGGCAATGGGCAACGGTAGATGACTTTGTACCTGACCGTTACGGACCACGCACAGCCCGCCGCCATCCTGAATCACCTGATTGACCGCCAGCGCCATCTCTTCTGCGCTACGACCTATCACCACAATATTATGGCTGTCATGGCTGACCGTCGCCGCCAGCGCACCTTCATTCAGGCCAAAGCTGCCAAGCAAACCACAAGCCGGAGCCAGACGTTGCCCGTAACGCTCAAGTACGGCAATAAAGCACACATCATCGCGATCAAAACCATTTTCGCTGTAGACGCTGGAGCGGGAGTGGGTAATCAATTCGTTATGGATGACGTCAATGACCCGATAGCGTTTTCCGGGCGTGAATTGCAGGGCAAAGTCGCTGGCGGAAACAGGCTGGCGATCAATGGTATTGCCATATGGCGGGGCGGATTGTGCCAGTCTCGCCGACTCTTCCGCCTGTAAGGTTTGCGCATCGATCGGCTCGCCTTTCACCAGTACCTGCTGCACCGTGACCTTACGCGCATCGCTCAACAGGACGATATCGGCCTGCTTGCCGGGTGCCAGTAAGCCGAGGTGATTCAGACCAAAATGGCGCGCCGTCGACCAGCTGGCTACGCGATATGCCACATGCAGCGGTACATTGTGTTGTTCGATCAGGCGGCGAATTAAGGCATCGATGTGTCCTTCATGGGCGATCTCCCACGGGTTACGGTCATCGGTACAGAGCATGCATTGCGGGCTGTTAAATTCGTTGATCAACGGTGCCAGCGCGTTGAGATTGCGGGCTGCGGACCCTTCACGGATCATCAACGACATGCCGAGTTGCAATTTCCGGCGTCCTTCTTCCAACTGATAACTTTCGTGGCAGTTTTCAATACCCGCAGCAATATAGGCGTTAAGTTCTTTACCACCCAAACCCGGGCAGTGACCGTCCAGCGTCAGGTGGCGAAATGCGTCCAGTTTATCGAGCAGCGCATTCTGCCCGCTAATTACGCCAGGGTAGTCCATCATTTCTGCAAGGCCGGTAACCTGCGGATGGTCCCGCCAGGCGAGCATCTGTTCAAGGGTAAAACTGGCACCGTTAACATCGCAGCCTTCCAGAGCGGGTACGCAAGAGCTGACCTGTAAGTACTGGTTTTGCCTTGCCTGTTCGGCACAGCGGGCAAACCAGGCGAATCCGGCTTCGCCCATCACGTTGACGATTTCATGAGGGTCGCAAATAACGGTCGTCAGGCCGCGCGGCAGGGTCGCGGTTTCAAAAGTGACCGGCGTCATCATGCTGGATTCAATATGCAGGTGAGCATCAATAAAACCTGGCACCGCCGTTGCGCCGCGGGCATCAATCCGCTGCAACGCCGGAGCATCAGCGTATTCTGCGCCAACACCGGCAATGTAACGTCCTTTAATCACAATTGGGCCGGAAATTTCTCCGCCATTGATCAGGTCGAGAATAGAGACATTATCAATAATATAATCGGCAACAGCGTCTCCACGGGAAACGGCTAACAATTCCTGGTATTCAGCCCGGCTAATGTGATGAAATTTATGGTTAATAGAATTATTCATATTTTTCTCATTTTGATTTTATCAATTTGATTATTATTTATCATAAAGAAACGTCGCGAGATTATTAAAGAATATCCATTAATGTGCAATTGAAATGTGATAATTATCACTGAACCGTTGTTGTCATTTGTTTTACAAAAGCAAGGGATTAAATCTCCTCCAATGGACAAAAAAATGAATAATGACAATACCGATTACGTGAGTAATGAATCAGGGACGCTTTCGCGATTATTTAAACTACCTCAGCATGGGACCACCGTCCGCACAGAATTGATTGCGGGGATGACCACTTTTTTAACCATGGTGTACATCGTTTTTGTGAACCCGCAAATCCTCGGCGCGGCACAAATGGACCCGAAAGTGGTGTTTGTTACCACCTGTTTGATTGCCGGTATCGGCAGTATTGCGATGGGGATATTTGCTAACTTACCCGTGGCGCTGGCTCCGGCAATGGGGCTGAACGCCTTCTTTGCGTTCGTGGTCGTGGGGGCGATGGGTATCTCCTGGCAGACCGGGATGGGCGCGATATTCTGGGGCGCAGTTGGGCTATTTTTGCTCACGCTGTTTCGTATCCGGTACTGGATGATCTCCAACATTCCATTAAGTTTACGTATTGGTATCACCAGCGGAATCGGATTATTTATCGCCTTAATGGGATTAAAAAATACTGGCGTTATTGTCGCCAATAAAGACACCCTGGTGATGATTGGCGATTTAAGTTCTCACGGCGTGTTGTTAGGTATTTTAGGGTTTTTTATTATAACTGTGTTGTCATCACGTCATTTTCATGCCGCGGTGCTTGTTTCTATTGTGGTGACGTCTTGCTGTGGATTATTTTTCGGTGATGTTCATTTTAGCGGCGTCTATTCCATTCCGCCTGATATTAGCGGCGTCATTGGTGAAGTGGATTTGAGCGGTGCGTTAACACTTGAACTCGCCGGTATCATTTTCTCCTTTATGCTGATCAACCTATTTGATTCATCAGGAACATTAATTGGTGTAACTGATAAAGCTGGCTTAATAGATAGTAACGGTAAATTCCCCAATATGAATAAGGCGCTGTATGTTGATAGCGTCAGTTCGGTGGCGGGTGCGTTTATCGGTACCTCGTCTGTTACCGCCTATATTGAAAGTACTTCAGGTGTGGCTGTCGGTGGTCGCACGGGGCTGACTGCGGTTGTGGTCGGCGTTATGTTCCTGTTGGTTATGTTCTTCTCACCGCTGGTGGCGATGGTTCCTCCTTACGCAACCGCCGGAGCGTTAATCTTTGTTGGCGTGCTGATGACTTCGAGCCTGGCGCGCGTTAACTGGGATGATTTTACCGAATCGGTGCCCGCATTTATTACCACGGTGATGATGCCCTTTACTTTCTCGATCACCGAAGGGATTGCACTCGGCTTTATGTCGTACTGCATCATGAAAGTGTGCACCGGGCGCTGGCGCGATCTGAACCTGTGTGTGGTGGTGGTCGCAGCTCTGTTTGCACTGAAGATTATTCTGGTGGATTAGTAACTGGCGAGGGTTTCCAGATATTATGAGTTCTGATTACGCAGGAGAACTCATGATCTGGATAATGCTCGCCACGCTGGCGGTAGTGTTTGTGATTGGTTTTCGGGTGCTGACATCCGGGGCCAGAAAAGCGATTCGCCGTCTCAGCGATCGGCTGAACATCGATGTCGTACCCGTGGAGTCGATGGTCGATCAAATGGGAAAGTCAGCCGGTGACGAATTTTTACGTTATTTGCATCGCCCGGATGAGTCGCACCTGCAAAACGCCGCGCAGGTGTTGCTCATCTGGCAAATTGTCATTGTCGATGGTAGCGAACAGAACATGCTGCAATGGCATCGGATTTTACAAAAAGCCCGCCTTGCCGCGCCGATTACTGATGCTCAGGTCAGGCTGGCGCTGGGTTTTCTGCGCGAAACCGAACCTGAAATGCAGGATATTAATGCTTTTCAGATGCGCTATAACGCGTTCTTTCAGCCTGCCGAGGGCGTTCACTGGCTGCATTAAAACCGCTTCGTCTTATCAGCCTACAGACCGCGCCTGACCTGTAGGGTGGATTAGGCGTTCACGCCGCATCCGGTATTGGAACTGACAGTAGGTGAACGCATTATCTACGTTCTATTTACAGCAGCACCTCCAGCCCGTGTTTTTGCACAATGCTGAGCAGTTTTAATGAAATGCCATTGGGGCGTTTAGCGCCACTTTCCCATTTTTGTACAGTTGAAACGCTGGTATTGAGATAGTGAGCGAAGACGGGTTGACTCACTTTTAATTTTTCCCGCAGTGCTTTTATCTCAACAGGTTGTAAGTCTTGCACGCTGGTCAGGCAGGCTTTGTCAAAAGTACGCATTGTTTCGGCAGAAATAGCATCGACGCTGGACAATCCAGCCGCTGCGCTGTGAATAGCCTCAAATGCAGGACTTTTAAATTTAGTTTTTGCAGTCATAGCAGATCTCTGTCAGTTCTTTAGTGTTAATCATTGCTGTCAGTTGGGCTTTCGTCAGGAAGGCATAATGCTTTGCAGGTTCACGAAACCCAGCCAGTACCTGACTATTAATGTTCGACATATCCTGTTTTGCATATAAAAACGTGTAAAACCAATTGCTTCCCCCTTTCGCCAGAATAATTGCACGCTCACGATTTCGGTGAAGGCGCTTTTTAAAAACGCCACCACCAAGTACATCAGCTTTACCTTGTTCCGTTTCTAAAATGGCCCGGCACAACTCTTCATCTGTCATTGCATGAGACCTGGCTTCCCTTGCAAACTATTTGGTTTTAAACACGCGTATATCGTTGAGATCCTGTTATTAAAGTATATCACCAAGTGCAATACTTTATCCCTTATTCCCAACCCAATCGCGAAAATGCATATCACCTTGCCCTATGATTTTTATTTCTTCGAGCAGCCTCGAACTTTTCCCACAACACCGTAAAAGTTGCAAAAACGTTAAATGTGTCACACATTTCAATGTTAAAGTGGTCGGCTTTTCCCCTGAAACATGCCACGGGTAACACCATGAGTGAATTTATTGCCGAAAACCGCGGCGCGGATGCCATCACCCGACCGAACTGGTCAGCCGTTTTCTCGGTGGCGTTTTGCGTCGCCTGTCTGATTATCGTTGAGTTTTTGCCCGTCAGTTTGTTGACGCCAATGGCCCAGGATTTAGGCATTTCGGAAGGGGTTGCCGGGCAATCGGTGACCGTGACCGCCTTTGTGGCAATGTTTGCCAGTTTGTTTATTACCCAGACAATTCAGGCCACTGACCGCCGCTATGTTGTTATTTTGTTTGCCGTTTTGCTGACGCTCTCCTGCTTGCTGGTTTCCTTTGCTAACTCATTCAGTTTGCTTTTAATCGGTCGTGCCTGTCTGGGGCTGGCGCTGGGTGGGTTCTGGGCGATGTCGGCGTCGCTGACCATGCGTCTGGTACCGCCGCGTACGGTGCCGAAGGCGCTGTCGGTGATCTTCGGCGCGGTTTCTATTGCGCTGGTGATTGCCGCACCGTTGGGCAGTTTTTTAGGCGAGCTTATCGGTTGGCGCAATGTCTTTAATGCGGCGGCGGTGATGGGCGTGCTGTGTATTTTCTGGATTATCAAATCATTGCCTTCGCTGCCAGGCGAACCCTCGCATCAGAAACAAAATACTTTCCGCTTATTACAACGTCCGGGTGTGATGGCAGGGATGATCGCCATCTTCATGTCTTTCGCCGGGCAGTTTGCTTTCTTCACGTATATTCGCCCGGTGTATATGAACCTGGCGGGATTCGGCGTGGATGGCTTAACGCTGGTGCTGTTGAGTTTTGGTATCGCCAGCTTTATTGGTACGTCGCTTTCGTCGTTCATTCTTAAACGTTCGGTAAAACTGGCCTTAGCAGGCGCGCCGTTAATACTGGCTGTGAGTGCGTTGGTGCTGACGTTGTGGGGAAGCGATAAAATCGTTGCTACCGGCGTGGCGATTATCTGGGGGCTAACTTTTGCATTGGTTCCTGTCGGCTGGTCAACGTGGATCACCCGCTCACTGGCCGATCAGGCAGAAAAAGCCGGGTCTATTCAGGTGGCGGTTATTCAGCTTGCTAATACCTGTGGCGCGGCAATCGGCGGTTATGCGCTGGATAATATTGGTCTGACTTCGCCGTTGATGTTGTCCGGCACATTGATGTTGCTGACGGCGTTATTGGTCACCGCAAAGGTGAAAATGAAGTAACGTATTTACAGGAGGGTTATTGCTCTGGCGGGAAAGCTCTCCTGTTCTTCCCCCTGATAACCCTTGATCAGGTATTGTTCTTATCTTGTTGTTATTTCCATTATTCCGCCTGTATTCATCATTTGCTAATCATGAATCATCATTTTCCCTCATGTTAAAGAAAGGTCATTTAATCTGAACGCATAGCGACAGGGATGACAAATGGCAGGGAAAGCGCATGGGAACGGCGATCGTCGGGGCGATAACATCATATGTGGATTGGGGGATCGTTTACGTCGTCTGACCGCCGGTATTTGCCTGATAACACAAACTATATTCCCTGTTATGGCTGCTGCCCCTACGCATATTAATCCTGCGCACTCGGATACTGCCGCGTCACTGATCCTGCCGAACGTTAAAACTATTCCATATACCCTGGGTGCGTTGGAATCGCCACCAACGGTCGCGGCACGCTTTGGTATCACCGTTGATGAATTACGTCGCCTGAATCAGTTCCGTACCTTTGCGCGGGGCTTTGACAATGTGCGTCAGGGCGATGAAATAGATGTGCCCCTCATTAACAGTAACAGCCCTGAAGCGCGCAACCTGAAAGCAATGCAGATGGAGCGCGATGGCAAAGATCCGCAAATGCAGGTCGCGGAAGTGGCGCAGCAAAGCGGAACACTTTTAGCGCGCGATATGGACAGCGAACAGGCTGCAAGTATGGCGCGTGGCTGGGTGGCTTCTTCTGCCTCTGCGCAGGCAACGGACTGGCTCAGTCGTTGGGGAACTGCCCGGGTATCTCTTGGTGTGGATGAAGATTTCAGCCTTAAAAGCTCGTCATTTGAATTTCTCCATCCCTGGTACGAAACGCCGGATAACCTGGTCTTCAGCCAGCACACACTTCACCGTACGGATGATCGCACTCAAACCAACCACGGTATCGGCTGGCGTTATTTCACATCGAGCTGGATGTCTGGCGTCAATATGTTTATCGATCATGACCTGACCCGCTATCACACCCGAACCGGGATGGGCGTTGAATACTGGCGCGATTACCTGAAACTGAGCGGCAACGGTTATCTGCGCCTCAGTAACTGGCGTAGTGCACCGGAACTCGACAATGACTATGAAGCACGTCCGGCGAACGGGTGGGATCTTCGCGCCGAAGGCTGGTTACCGGCCTGGCCGCAGCTGGGCGGCAAGCTGGTCTATGAACAATATTATGGCGATGAAGTGGCGCTGTTTGGTAAAGACGAGCGACAAAATGATCCTCACGCGATTACCGCAGGTTTGAGTTACACCCCCGTTCCCCTGATCTCCTTTAGTGCCGAGCAACGGCAGGGCAAACAGGGAGAAAACGACACCCGAATTGGTATGGAGTTGACGTTGCAACCCGGCCATTCACTGCAAAAACAGCTCGATCCGGCTGAAGTTGCAGCACGACGCAGCCTTGTGGGCAGTCGCTATGACCTGGTCGATCGTAATAACAATATTGTCCTTGAATATCGCAAGAAAGAGCTGGTGCGGCTGACGCTGACCGATCCGTTGAAAGGCAAGCCGGGCGAGGTTAAATCGCTGGTTTCTTCCTTACAAACCAAATATGCGCTGAAAGGTTATGACATTGAAGCCGCCTCCCTGCAATCAGCGGGCGGAAAAGTAGCAGTTTCCGGCAAGGATATTCAGGTCACTATTCCTCCCTACCGATTCACGGCAATGCCTGAAACCGACAACACTTACCCGATAGCGGTTACAGCGGAAGATTCGAAAGGAAATTTCTCCCGGCGTGAAGAAAGTATGGTGGTCGTGGAAAAACCCACACTAAGCCTCACCGATTCAACGCTTTCTGTCGATCTGCAAATCCTGCTTGCTGATGGAAAATCAACCTCAACGCTGACCTATACCGCGCGAGATTCCAGCGGCAAGCCAATCCCCGGTATGACGTTAAAAACACAGGTGAAAGGTTTGCAGGATTTCGCCTTAAGCGAATGGAAAGACAACGGTAACGGAACCTATACCCAAATAGTTACCGCCGGGAAGACGTCTGGCGCGTTATCGCTGATGCCGCAATTTAACGGCGACGATATCGCTAAGACGCCAGCGCTGATTGCTATCGTGGCGAATACGGCATCCCGCGCTGACTCCACGATTGAGACAGACCAGGATAATTACGTCGCGGGTAAGCCGATAGTCGTTAAAGTGACCCTGAGAGATGATAACGGCAACGGGGTTACCGGACGAAAAGAACTTCTCAAACAAACCGTTAAAGTTGACAACACGAAGGCTGATGACGTTAGTGCCTGGACGGAAGAAAGTGAGGGAATTTACAAAGCAAGCTATACGGCCCATCTCATTGGCGACAAATTAACGGCCCAGCTGACGATGCCCGGCTGGCAAACCAAACATTCGGATGCGTTCAGTATTGCGGGTGATAAAGATACCGCCAAAATCGCTGCGATGCAGATCACCGCGAATAACGCAGTTGCCAGACGCGATCACAATACCGTCGCTGTGACGGTCAGGGATGTGCATCAAAATTTACTGCAGGGACAAAATGTTACCTTCACGGTCGTGAATGGTGCGGCGGTTTTTGCCGATCCAAATGGCGGTATTGTGACGACAGATAAAGACGGGATTGCCAGCGTTAACCTTGCCAGTGACCAGGCGGTAAACAGTCTTATCAAGGCCGAGATCAATGGCAGTAGTCAGTCTGTGGAAGTGAGCTTTATCACTGGCGATATCTCGCAGCTGACCTCCACCATCAAGACGGACGATGTGTCATACACCGCGGGTGGCAAGATAAAAGTGTCAGTCACCCTTATGGATGAGCAGAAAAACCGGGTGAAAGGGATGGCTTCGCTGCTGGCTGGTAGCGGTGTGGTCGAGGTGAGCGGTACAGATAAAAATGAAACGGGTAACTGGAGCGAAGAGTCTGATGGCGTTTACACCACCACCCGAACCGCGAAGATTGCTGGCGATCGCCATTACGCCACGCTGAAACTATCGACATGGAGTAGCGCGCAGCAATCCGATGCGTATGCCATCCGCGAAAGCGGAGCTGTGCTGGCTTATTCCTCCATCGTTACCGACAAAACGGCCTACACCGCTGGCGGCGCGATAAAAGTTACGGTAACACTCAAGGATAGCTATGAAAACCTGGTCGGGGGGCAACGAGACGCTATCAACCTGGCTATCCAGCTGCCAAATACAAAAGCGGAAAGCATCGCCTGGAATGAAGATCAAAAAGGAATTTATACCGCAACGTATACCGCCTTACTCCCTGGCACCGGTTTAAAAGCACAGCTACAGATGTCCGGCTGGGCGAACGCTCTGACTTCAAATGATTACAGTATTAGTGGCGATGCCGCCAGCGCACAAATTGTCGCGATGCAAGTGACAACGGGTAACCCGGATGTGCTGGCGAATGGCAGCGATCGACATACGGTGAATGTCCGGGTGGAAGATCAGTTTGGCAATGTGCTGCCGGAGCAGACCGTCACCTTTACGGTGACGAAGGGGGCGGCTGTATTTGCCAATGCAGGGCAGAGCGCAGATATCAGGACGGATGCGCATGGCATGGCAGAGGTTGATCTGAGCAGTACCGTAGCGGATGCCAGCACTGTTGAGGCTAAGATCAATCAAAGCAGCGATAGTAAAACGGTGAACTTTGTTGCTGATGTCAGTACGGCGCAGATCGCTGATCTGGTGGTGACGCAGGACGGCTCAGTGGCAGATGGCGCGACGGCGAACACGCTGCGGGCGAGGGTCACCGATGTGTTCGGGAATGCACTTGCCGGGCAGACGGTTAGCGTGTTGGCAGGCAACGGCGCAACGACTGCTCCGACGGTCACCACGCAGCCGGATGGCACGGTGGAGATCAGTGTCACCAGCCAGACCGCCGGAACCAGTGTGATCACCGCCAGCGTCAACAACAGCAGCCAGAGCCGGGATGTGACGTTTATCGCCGATGTCAGGACGGCGCAGATCGCTGATCTGGTGGTCATTAAGGACGGTTCAGAGGCAGACGGTGCGACGGCGAACACGCTGCGGGCGAGGGTAACCGATGCATTCGGTAATGCGCTTGCCGGGCAGACGGTCAGCGTGTTGGCGGACAACGGCGCAACGGTCGCTCCGGTGGTCACCACGCAGCCGGACGGCACGGTGGAAATCAGTGTCACCAGCCAGACGGCGGGCAGCAGTGCGGTCACCGTCAGTATCAACAGCAGCAGTCAGAGCCGGGACGTGACATTTATCGCGGATGTCAGAACGGCGCAGATCGCGGACCTGGTGGTCATTAAGGACGACTCAGTGGCAGACGGTGCAATGGCGAATATGCTGCGGGCGAGGGTCACCGATGTGTTCGGTAATGCGCTTGCCGGGCAGTCGGTCAGCGTGTTGGCAGGCAACGGTGCCACGACTGCTCCGACGGTCACCACGCAACCGGACGGCACGGTGGAGATCAGTATCACCAGCCAGACGGCGGGCACCAGTGCCGTCACTGCAACCATCAACAACAGCAGCCTGAGCCGGAACGTGACGTTTGTCGCCGATGTCAGGACGGCGAAGCTCGCTGAGCTGGTAGTCACCCGGGATAACTCAGTGGCAGACGGTGCAATGGCGAATATGCTGCGGGCGAGGGTCACCGATGCGTTCGGTAATGCGCTTGCCGGGCAGACGGTCAGCGTGTTGGCGGACAACGGCGCAACGACTGCCCCGACGGTAATCACAGAGCCGGACGGCACGGTGGAGATCTCAGTCACCAGCCAGACCGCCGGAACCAGTGCGGTCACCGCCAGCATCAACAACAGCAGCCAGAGCCGAAACGTGACGTTTATTGCCGATGTCAGCACGGCGAAGATCGCTGATCTGGTGGTCATTAAGGATGGTTCAGAGGCAGACGGTTCGACGGCGAATACGCTGCAGGTGAAGGTCACCGATGCTAACGGTAATACGCTTGCCGGGCAGACGGTCAGCGTGATTGCAGACAACGGCGCAACGGTTGCTCCGGCGGTCATCACAGAGCCGGACGGGACGGTGGAGATCAGTGTCACCAGCCGGACGGCGGGGATCAGTACTGTCACTGCAACCATCAACAGCAGTAGTCAGAGTCAGAACGTGACGTTTATCGCCGATATCAGGACGGCGCAGATCGCTGATCTGGTGGTCATTAAGGACGGCTCAGCGGCAGACGGTGCGACGGCGAATACGCTGCAGGCGAGGGTCACCGACGCGTTCGGGAATGCGCTTGCCGGACAGACGGTCAGCGTGTTGGCAGGCAACGGTGCCACGACTGCTCCGACGGTCACCACGCAACCGGACGGCACGGTGGAGATCAGTATCACCAGCCAGACGGCGGGAGTCAGTGCAGTCACCGTCAGCATCAACAACAGCAGCCAGAGCCGGGATGTGACGTTTATCGCCGATATCAGGACGGCGCAGATCGCGAGTCTGGAGGTGACGCAGGATAACGCCGTGGCTGACGGCGCAATGGCGAATACGCTGCAGGTGAGGGTCACCGATGCTAACGGTAATACGCTTGCCGGGCAGACGGTCAGCGTGTTGGCGGACAACGGCGCAACGGTCGCTCCGACTGTCATCACAGGGCAGGACGGCACGGTGGAGATCAGTGTCACCAGCCAGACGGCGGGAGTCAGTGCAGTCACCGCCAGCATCAACAGCAGCAGCCAGAGCCGGGATGTGACGTTTATCGCCGATGTCAGGACGGCGCAGATCGCTGATCTGGTGGTCACCCGGGATAACTCAGTGGCTGACGGCGCGACGGCGAACACGCTGCGGGCGAGGGTAACCGATGCATTCGGTAATGCGCTTGCCGGGCAGACGGTCAGCGTGTCGGCAGGCAACGGCGCAACGGTTGCCCCGACTGTCATCACAGGGCAGGACGGTACGGTGGAGATCTCAGTCACCAGCCAGACGGCGGGAATCAGTGCAGTCACTGCCAGCATCAACAGCAGCAGTCAGAGCCGAAACGTGACGTTTATCGCCGATGTCAGGACGGCGCAGATCGCGGATCTGGTGGTCATTAAGGACGGTTCAGAGGCGGACGGTGCGACGGCGAACACGCTACGGGCGAGGGTGACCGATGCATTCGGTAATGCGCTTGCCGGGCAGACGGTCAGCGTGTTGGCAGGCAACGGCGCAACGGTTGCCCCGACTGTCATCACAGGGCAGGACGGTACGGTGGAGATCTCAGTCACCAGCCAGACGGCGGGAGTCAGTGCAGTCACTGCGACCATCAACAACAGCAGCCAGAGCCGGAACGTGACGTTTGTCGCCGATGTCAGGACGGCGCAGATCGCGGACCTGGTGGTCATTAAGGACGACTCAGTGGCAGACGGTTCGACGGCGAACACGCTGCGGGCGAGGGTGACCGATGCGTTCGGGAACATGCTAGCCGGACAGACGGTCAGCGTGTTGGCAGGCAACAGCGCAACGGTCGCTTCGACGGTGACCACAAAGCCGGACGGCACGGTGGAGATCAGTGTCACCAGCCAGACGGCGGGCACCAGTACAGTCACCGCCAGCATCAACAACAGCAGCCAGAGCCAGAACGTCACCTTTGTACCTGGTGATGCATCGCAGCTCACTTCAACCGTTGAAACAAATAAGTCGAACTATACGGTTGGAGAGACAATCACCATCACGGTAACGCTCCGGGATGCGTTCGATAATCTGGTAACCGGTGCAGCTTCACAGTTAGCCGCTGATGGTGTGCTGACGGTGGCTGGCACTGACCCGTCAGAAACGGGAAGCTGGGTTGAATCAGGTGGCGTGTATACCACAACCCGAATGGCGACGATTGCCAGTACCAATCAGCACGCCAACCTGCAATTGCAGACGTGGAGTGATGGCGTAACGTCAGATCGCTATGACATACAGTCCGGTTCTCCGGCGCAAGCCACATCAACTATCGCTACGGATAAAAACGCCTACACCGCTGGTGACACTATAACCGTCGCTGTGACGCTGAAAGACGCGCACGGTAACCTGGTTGAAGGGGGCGAGTCCTTATTGTCTGGTGATAACGTAACAGTAGAAGGAGCCGTACGTTCAGGAGGATGGTCTGAAACCGCCGGTGTTTATACTGCTACATGGTCGGCGCAAATGGCGGGAGACTCTCACCACGCGACGCTGAAGTTGTCTGAATGGGGCAGCAGTAAACAATCAGAGAGTTATTCCATCCACAGCGGTGCTCCGGTGCAGGCAAATTCTGCTATCAGGACAGATAAATCGGCATATATCGCCGGGGAGCCATTAACCGTCACAATAACGTTGCGGGATGAGTTTGGTAACCCTGCTTTAGGGCTGACATCAGAAGTCATCGAGTCTTATATTGATAGTTTCGCGGTAGGCGGCGCAACTCCCGATTCTATGCGGTGGGTCGAGCAGAATAATGGTGAATATACCATTGTCTGGACAGCATGGGTTGCCGAGGAAAATCTGGTTGCCAGTCTGAAATTAAAAACATGGGCAACGGAGATTAAGTCCTCGTTATACGGAATACAACCAGGTGCAGCGGCAAAAAATCAATCCACGATTGTCACGGACAAAACGATATATATCGCTGGGGATAGCATAACGGTAACCGTTGTTCTTAAAGACGCCCAGGGTAACTTTATTACTGATGGTGTCGTTCAGCTTAATGAGGAAAACGTACAAGTCAGGAATGCGGATCCTATCCAGGGCAATAATTGGGTTTACAACGGCAATGGGCAATATCAAAGACAGTATATGGCGCATTTTGCGGAAGCGAATTTGAATGCGCAACTGAAGATGGCTGGTTGGAGCGATGCCAATTATTCAAACAATTACACTATCAAACCAGGTGAAGTGAGTCCGCTTGGTTCACAGCTTCGTATACGAGAAGTTTTAGTAGTGGAAGGGGCGGATTTACCTGTCAGTGTTTTATTAGTTGATGATTTTGGAAATCCGGTGGATAACGGTCTGGATTTGCTGGATGATACAGTGTACTTACAAAATGTAGAAAAAAAAGAAGGGGAAAAATGGAGATATGTGGGTGATGGCATATATGAACGTACATATATGGCCTACCAAGAAGGAGAAAATTTAACTTCATTTATGGAGATTAAAGGTTGGCGTATATACGGACAACCATCCTATACCATCCTTCCTTTTGTGGAAGTCGAGTTGCTGAGTGTTAATGGTGTAAAATTCAGGGCGACAGATGGTTTTCCAGAAACAGGGTTTGATGGTGCAAAATTCACGCTGTTACTAACCCATAATATGAAAAATACGGATTATAATTGGACGGCTGGGATTTATGGAATTAATGTTGACAGTAATGGAGAAGTAACATTATCTGTGCTGATAAGAAGTGAAGTTACTATTACCGGGAAACCCAAGAATGGTAAAGGGAATGATGTTGTATTTAAATTCAAGATTAAAAAATGGTTTACTAGTTTAGGTGCTACCAGTAGTAATACCTGGGATATCATAAACACTTCATGTAGCTATGGTCAAATGCCGTCATCTTTAGAATTAGCGCAGCGGCCAAGCGGTGGGGTAGTACCGCGAAAAGTAGGTACGTTGTGGGGCGAATATGGTAATTTAAAAACTTATGGGAACGCTTTTAGCGGTACGGATTATTGGACAAGCACTCAGCTCATGGGAGTACACGAGAAATTTAATCCTGAAACTGGTATATCAGAGCTTGGGACAGGAAAGTCTTCTGGCTTGTGCGTAGAGTATTATTAACGAAGTAATTACTAAATTGCCCTGCATCAGCAGGGCAATTTATATTCGTCATTACGCAGAAGTACGCATCACACCAATAGTATTAAATTCGTTTTTCACACTGAGTAAACGGGGGTCATGAAGCAAAACATTTGACCATAAATCATTCTCTTTAATTAATTGTTGCCAGCGCTTTTCATATTCTTTCTTACCGTAAACAGTGTAAATTAACGGCAAAATAACACCATTGATTTTGTTAGTGTTAATATTTGCCAGTAACTTCATAATGTCATTTTTTATAGATGCGCCATAGATCAGAAACTTCGTATAAAGCGAGTTAACGCAGGTGTAATCAAGACCATGTTCAGGTTCAAGTTTAAGCAATAAACTTTTGGCTTTGTCATTATGTCCTTTCAGTGCCATGAACATAGCCAGAATAGAGGTAATAATTGGATTGTTACAGGTGTTTTGACTGTTAAGATTTAATGCAAAAGATATCGCGTTATCGAGTGGTGATGTATAATAAAGTATCATTAATTTAAGAATGCTTATGCCCATTTTATTGGGTTCAAGAGCAATGCTTTTTTCTATTAAATTAAATGCTCTTGCAAGGTCGCCGTTCAAAAAATATAGCAGCGACTGATAATAATAAACGTCTGGCGAATTAGGTTTGAGTAAATGTGCTTGTTTAAATAGCACATTAGAGACTGAATGTTCATCTTTTAGCCCACTGATTAAACCCAGTAAACCCAATGCTTGAGAATTTGAAGGGTTAATTTCCAGAGCCTTTTCAATGGAGGTTACTGCCGTAGTTATTGCTTGTTTTTGTTCACTGATTCCAAGGCGTGCTAATGATATATGGCATTCCGCCAGGCAACAGTAGGGCAAGGTATTTTGCGGTTGCGTACTCACACAATCTCTAAATATTACTAATGCTCGTTTCAAACTTTCTGGTGTATAACGGTACATTTCCATCCTGCCATTCATATACATAACAGCAGAATCCAGAGATGGCATTTGTTGTGTATTAATAGATTTAAAATTAATGTTGGGTATTTTTTCAATAAGAATATTAATTACTTGTGATAATAATACGGAAAGAGGATTATCGGGGTTGAAATCAATACTTTGATGATCAATCAATTTATGCGTTCTGGCATGGATTAACTCAATAAATAAACGCCAGTTTTTACCATAGTGAACGACCTGACCCATAATATAATATTCTGGACCTGTTTTATTGATAAACTGATGGATGGTGGAGAAATCACTGGCCTCATTTGTTACCGAAGCGGGTAAAATATCTAAACCACAAAAAGCATATTTTGAAAGGCCCTGGACAAGTTCGTAATGGAGTTTTAGAACATTGATCGAACCTTCAGTACGAAAGGGAAAAACGGCAAGAGTGGTGGTCGACTTTACCGGTTCATTATCGGTCACAATCACAATAGGTACAGTAAAACGGTATCCACGACCATAGACCGTTTCGATATACTTACACTGTTTATTCTCATGCAAAAGTTTGCGCAATGCATAAATACATCGTGTTAGAGATTCATCACTGGCAACACTCGCGCTCCAGACCTTATCGATAATCTCTTCTTTGCTAACAATTTCACCGTCAGCATTAAGTAATAGAATGATAACGCCAAGTTCTTTCGGGGGAATATGATATTCTTTGTTTTTGAATAATAATATTCCATTGTTTTTTAATACAAAGTCGCCAAATATATATTGTTGTGTATTATTTTTTCCATGTTGCAGTTGCATAGAACGCTCCTTCCGTTTTCTCTATTCATAGTATTAATTTGATTAATATAAAATAAAGTATTGGCAGAATTGCTCTATCAAAAAACGCTCATTTTGTAAGATTGTGATGAAGAAATGAATGAAAGCTGATGCTTAATAATATGAAACGCTGGTCCCATTTTTCGGGACCAGATAGTGGGCGATAATTGTGGGTATTACTTAATCAGAAACGTAAATAATCTTTCGCTGAATCAAACAACGCAGTAATGGTTGAAGATAATAATTTGATAATTGTATCGTAGGTGGAGTTAGCTGTACTGTATTTAGTCGTGATAACCTGCACGTCGGTTTTCATGTTTTCTGTCTGGCCGTTATAACCCGCCAGCCATGCCTGGTATTCAGCTGTGCTTATTTCATAACCGGTGAATTCTTTAGATATATTTTTTTCCTTCCCTTTATCGTCCCTATGCACCATTGAGTCTGAAGACTGACTCATACTGTCAATAATCTGAGGGTTGGGAATAATAACATACAGACCGCTACCTTGCGGTTCAACTTCGACAATCGGAGAAGGTGTGCGGTGTTTGGGATCGGGTGGAATTACCGGAAGTCCTAAAGCGGCGCACCATTTTTCTGCTTCTTCTAGTGGTACACCAATTTTGTCAGCAGGTGCCGGAGGGTATAAAACATAGTCTGGATTGTAATGATAGTGGAAATCACCATTAGGATATTTATCGATATAATAAAAATGCATCAAGGCTTTTTGGAATGCATTGACGTCAAAAACTATCGCATCGCCTTTTTTATTAGAGTGAGTCCATTTTCCCATATTGCTTTGGATATGTTCACTGAAGTCCTGCCAGTATGCGCTCATTATCTCAACGCTATTTGCATAGATTTCGAGGTAGTCGCTACCGAGCACACTCATCAAATCAGCAATATCACTGCATATATATTTATCACTTTTAAATTCGTTTGAACTACTGGCCGTTAAAGTACTGCTGGTTGCTGAACTTCTCATTTCAGGCACAGAACTGTCTAAAGAAGCGATAGCGTGATTTAAGGTACCTTTGGTCGTTGCCATTGCACTTGACCCGGTTGTGTTGTGAGCAACGTTAGCCAGGGTTTTTCTCACAGAGTTATGCAGGGTCAATATTGTAGCGGTATCCTTTAATTTTACGTCAATAGTATTAACATTTTCTGTAAGCTGCAGAACGTTTTTTATCAG
This sequence comes from Escherichia sp. WS1451, assembly GCF_046487365.1. Lineage (NCBI taxonomy): Bacteria > Pseudomonadati > Pseudomonadota > Gammaproteobacteria > Enterobacterales > Enterobacteriaceae > Escherichia > Escherichia sp. WS1451. The sequence continues at coordinate 130,116 of NZ_JBJQJP010000009.1, read as the reverse complement.
CAAATAACTTTCGTGTAAGAGCGCGGATCCTTTCTCTGACAGGTTCTCAGTTGGGAAATTTCTGAGCATGTTTTTAACGAAGTTAAGCTGTATGTCATGCTGGCATTTCCAGTCTTCATTTCGCGGGCCACGTTCACTGACTAAAGTTGATAGTTTTTCAACATCTTTCTTGAGCATAGCGCCAATATTATTATCCTTACTGGCGCTGTTATGCAAATTACCCTCGCTTTTGCTGTTTCCCAGTTGATGAGGCTCCTCACTTTGCGAGGATGCCTCTTGAAGAGGAATGTTTGCATTCTGCTGACGTAGAATATCTATATTTAAATTATTATCTTTATTAATCATGTGTCATTCCTCCTTAAATATAAGAAACTATTATTGCAATAATTTATGAGCGAATTCCTTGAACAATAGCACTATCAGTATCAATAATGGTTTGTATTATTTGCTGTAATAAATTGAGTGCCTGATCTCTTCCTTGAACATCACGATTAATTTGATCCAGATAGCTACTCATAACTGAATGCATGACATTTTTAGCCTGTTCAACAATGTCTTTTTCTGCATGAGTAGTACTTTCTAGAATTCTAAGTGATGCTTGAGTTGATTGATTAACAAGCTGTGAAAGTACATCTGCTTTACCTATAGTAAAATATTTATTATATTTCCTGTTATGTTTTATACTAATACGCTCGTTTTTATCTCTAATTTTTTCTTCCGTAGTTTCTTTTTCTTTATCGTAATATTTCAGGGTCTCTTCTTTTTGTTCTTCATCAAGTGTTGTATCTTTCGTTGTTGTTTTTATTTCTTCATCTATTTGCTTGAGATAAGCTTGTTGATCTTGAACTTCCCTTTTTAATCCTCGCTGTGTTTTATCATCAGTTCCACTGATAGTGTGCTTCTGATCAGGTGTAAGGGTTTGCATCTTTTCGGGATGGCTTCTGAAATTTGCTACAACAGATGTTGCAGCTCCAGCTGCGCCAACTGTTGACCCGGCAAGAACACCTGCCGAACTTGCCATTGTGGCGTGTACGGTTTCTGTTTTCTGATACTGGACAAGTTGTTCAAAAACGTTGCTCATAATAGCCTCAGACATAGCAGAGGCTTTATACATTGATGTGAATACCCTTAAAAATTCCTCCATAACAGCCTGTTGTCGCATGGTCAAATTATCTAGCATATCAAGGATATTATATTTAGATATTTTAATAGAACTCTGTTCTGCAGAACTGCTTGATTGACTGAATGAAATTGTAGCTTGGTCAAGGTCACCCCTCAAATTATCTAGCGTATTCCTTGAGTAATTAAGATTATCCAAAAGTTTTACTCTTAGTTCCGGACAGACTTCTCTGTCTGTATTTTTTAATATTATAAACTGAGAGCTTATGTCATGCTTAATATCTTTAAGGTTATAGTATTGCACAATTTTATTATCATTTGGTATGTTGTTTTCTTTACCATAATCTCTATCAAAGATTGTTTTATCAAGACTGTTAATATTAGATGTGCTGGACGCATTTTTAATTTCATAGGTGGCCATGTTAAAACCCTCTTATACGATAGAATGGGAAGCAAATTTTAAGGCTTCAGTTCGGTGTTGTAATACTCGTACCATCTGGCTTACCTCTTGTTCGACGGTTTTATCCACCCTTTGCAATACTGAAAGCATTTGTTCACGCGTTTTTGATAGATTACTCATGTCCTGTTGTAAAATTGCCATGTCGGCAGAGTTTCCAGCAACAAAACAATTCATCGTCGATGTTGCTATTGCACAGATGAGTAAGCCTATTTTCTCCAGGCCATTACTTATTTTGGCAATCAACTTCAACACTACGGCTGATGTTTGTAGCACGCTGCATACGCTGTCTAATACCTTTATAATATTTTTTGAAACTGAATTAATAATTGATTCAATGGTTGATTTTATAGTGCTTGTTATTTCTTTGGTGACTTCTTCGGCGGCTGTTTTTGATAATGCAGAAACAACGGCCCCTATTGCTACAGAACATATTACAGCTGCACCAATCATTACTGTCGCCATGACAATAGAAGCGGCTGCACTTGCGTAAATACTTTTAACCAGTTCAATCGTATTTTGATCGACACCAATAACGTCCAGAAGCGCGGTGATTGCGAGCAGAGTGGGATCAACTGTTTTAATAGCAGCCGAAAGACCTTCAACAACTTTCCCTAAAATCCAGCCGGTAGCCGTGGTGCCCAGAGCGATTTGACAAGTGATATCTACACCTAATACTACTGCGCCCGCTATTCCTCCAATAAGTGCCAATGCACCCGCAATACTTGAACCACCACTTGGAACTGCAGCAAGAAGACCAACAACAATTAAGACTGCGCTTACGGCAAAGGTAACTACAGTTACACACTCATTAACGATTTTTAAAACTTTAGTCGTGGTAGTATATTTACGCGCTGTTTCATTGAGTTTATTTTCCCTGACATGGTTAATCTCTTTCATTACCTCAGATTGATTTTTAATAGAGTCGCAATTGGTATCACCAATAACTTCCATTACTGAAGTAATCAAAAGGATAAATGTGGCTGTCGCGTTTCTATTTTTCTGGTTTTCCTGTGTCAGGCAAATATTGGTGGTGAAGTTATTAATCTGTTCTTGCTGTTGAATTTCGTCAAAAATTTCCATACTTTGGCCGATCGCAGCATCAGCATCCATAATGGCTGTATTTAACGATTGCTCAGCTAACGATTTTTTTTGTAATGACAGCGTGAGTGTTTTTTCAGCCGCATTTTTTTGCGTCAGTACTTTATTATATTGCGGATCGCCAGGTTGCAGTTGTGACAGCTCTTGATTCAATGTGTTGACTTTTTTCTCCAGCGATTGCACCTTTTTATCGACCGCATTGTAATTATTATTGGCCTGATGCATGATATCGTCGGCTTTTTGCGCATCATCTAATGATGAGGAGTAAGCGTCACTTAATTCACGAAACTTATTATGTGCCATTTCGTGTCGAAGCAGGGTGCTGTCAAGGTTATTATGCAATCGTTTTGTAATATCCTGATCGGCAATGCCTGTTAAATTACCCAAAATCATTGTCAGGCGGGCATCATTCGTCTTTGCTGTAGTGGCGTTGTCTGAATCTGAAACCTGTATTTCAGGCGGAGCAAGCATCGGTTTGTTTTCAAGACGAGCGCGAATATCGTTATCAAGGGATTTCGGGTTTTTATTAAGCCGCATGGGATCAACTTGCGTTTTGCTGCTGTCCTGCAGTCTTTTTTCCGCATCGCTATACTGTGTACGCAATGTTTCACTGATTTGTTCAAACGTGATCGTTTGTCCCGTAATCGGTGCCGACATAATTCACCTCCTTTTTAAGCTATCATCGGGTGTAATTAATTCTTTTTTATTTAACTCATGGCAGATGTTTATTCCCATCTAAAATGGCATCAACGGGAAAGTAAGTAATGTGTTTATTGTTATTCTTCTCATTTATTTTATCGCCATGGTTATTTTTTAAATCAACCGTGGCTTCCTCATGATATTTCCTGGCTAACTCTTCAGACGTAAAAGAAGCGTTTTTTCCATTTATGTTCATTTTGCCGACTCACTCTGTTTGAACTTCCTCTTCGGTATTGGCTGTCAAAAGTTCAAGATAAGCAGTAGCCATCTCTTTAATTTTTTCATTTTGACTATAGGTTACGACAGTATTAAATAACTCAGTGGCCATTTTAATGTTTTTTAAGCCCATCTGGCATTGACCCATATAATAAACCAAAGAGAAATCGTTATCGGGAGATAGCATTAAACAGATATGATACATGTCGAATGCCTTTTGATAATCTTTCTTCAATTGACAGACGGCGGCATATCCTTTTAGATAGTTATAATTTTGGAAATCATAAATACAGAGAAATTTAAAAAAGAGTTCAGCTTCGTCAAGTCTTCCTTTTTCATAAAAGTTATAAGCGTAAGCATAAACGCCTTCAAGGGTATCCGGGGTTATGCCATGCAGCTCTGCAAGCGTTGCTCCCATACCTAATGCACGTTCGAACTTACTGGCAATTTCTTTATTTTCTTCTAAATCCAGATTTGCGCTTTCCATCTCTACTCTCTCCTTTCGAACATTCTTTGTTCAGACTTCACCATTTTTTAGAGGGTGGTGATATCAAAATTCGCTCATTTTTATGCCCATCCGTTGGGCTTCGTTTTCTGCATTAAAAACAAGTATTGTTTCAATGAGATAAGATTTTCTATGTGATGAAATGAAAATAATGTAGAGGGAAATTTATCCACAATCCTGATGAACGGGTTCAATTTTGATTGGAATTTGAAAAAGCAGGTGATTTACTGATGTGCGAGCTTAAGTCAGCGGCTGCTGGCCTGAGCGCGGAGGTGTGCGAAATTCACATATCCGGGCATTCCACCTTACCCAGCGCTTCCCAGTAGTTATTCTGATTATTACGCTCCATCGCCACAATAGCTTCGCGGATATGTTGTTTGTTACTCTCATCAGACAACATTAATTTTTCCCACGCTTCGTCTGATAATGACGCCTGTGGCGTGCAAATTTTACGTAAATCTTGCAATACCGTGGTTTTCTCTTTTGCCGACTGTAGCGAGCTGAATGGCGACTCGGCCTGAGAAATGGCTGGAAAAGTCAGGAATACGGTAATCATGAGTAGCATCGTTGGCTTCATAGCGGCAACCTTCTGCAAATGTGCATCGAATGAAGCATAAGTGTAGTTTGCTTTTACCGCTCTCATCATGCTGTACGAAAGGTGTTTGCGTGGTCAGTAAGAAGTGCCAGTTTTTTATACCTTTTTCTTCTATTCGATAGCTTTTCGTTTTTTAAATCGTAGTGATCTTGCCATTATAGTCAGTTAATGATTAAAAAAAGGATAAAAAATGAAACTGACAACACATCATCTACGGGCGGGGGCCGCATTATTGCTGGCAGGAATTCTGCTGGCAGGTTGCGACCAGAGTAGCAGCGATGCAAAACACATTAAAGTTGGCGTTATAAATGGCGCAGAACAAGATGTCGCGGAAGTCGCTAAAAAGGTGGCAAAAGAGAAATATGGCCTCGATGTTGAACTGGTAGGATTTAGCGGTTCGTTGCTACCGAACGATGCGACAAATCATGGCGAGCTTGATGCGAATGTCTTCCAGCATCGGCCCTTTCTTGAACAAGATAATCAGGCGCATGGTTATAAACTGGTAGCGGTGGGAAATACGTTTGTCTTCCCTATGGCGGGTTATTCCAAAAAAATCAAAACCGTGGCGCAAATAAAAGAAGGCGCGACAGTGGCGATCCCCAACGACCCGACCAACCTTGGTCGCGCGCTTTTACTGTTGCAAAAAGAGAAGCTAATTATTCTGAAAGAGGGAAAAGGGTTATTACCTACCGCGCTGGATATAACCGATAATCCTCGTCATTTGCAGATTATGGAACTCGAGGGGGCGCAACTCCCGCGCGTACTGGATGATCCCAAAGTTGATGTGGCGATTATCAGCACCACTTACATTCAGCAGACCGGGCTTTCTCCGGTGCACGACAGCGTATTTATTGAAGATAAGAATTCGCCGTATGTGAATATTCTGGTGGCACGGGAAGATAATAAGAATGCAGAAAACGTGAAGGAATTTCTGCAATCTTATCAATCATCCGAAGTCGCTAAAGCGGCAGAAACCATCTTTAACGGTGGCGCGGTGCCTGGCTGGTAATTCTCACTCATCCCGCGCCGGACGATTTATTTTTCTGGCGCGGCGACGGGAATCCATTGAAATCAAAATCACTGATGACAGAATCAGAAGCGTTCCCAGCCAGTCCGGTAATGTGAATGTGATCCCCAGCAACAGCAAAGAGAGCAGCGCGCTACTTAATGGTTCTGCACAGCTCAAAATGCTGGCTTTTGGACCGCCAATTAATTGTGCTCCTTTCAGGTACAGACTAAATGTCAGGGACGTACCAATGACCACCAAATAAAAAAACGCCAGAATCAAACTGCCGTTAACGACAAAGTTTGTCCCTTGTCTGGCATAAAAAGGCAACAGAATCAGACCGCCGATCAGCATACTCCAGCCGACGACAGGCAACGTGCCATAGCGGGCAATCAGCGTTGAGGGATAGGTGGTATAGAATGCAGCAGCAAATGCCGAGGCAATGCCCCAGAATAACGCGGCCGGAGAGATCGATAATGACGTCGGATTACCGTGTGTCACCAGTAAAAAAGTCCCGACCAGCGATGTCAAAATAGCGCAAAAAACCAGAATGCCCGGGCGCGATTTACGTACCAGTGAGAACCAGGCGACGATAATCGTCGGTGAGAGGAATTGCAGCACCGTTGCCGTGGCTGCGTTCGATTTTTCGATGGTTAGCAAAAAAGTGAGCTGTACGGTTAGCGCGCCAACCACGGAAAAAATCAGCAGACTAATGGCATCTTTGTGATTGTTAATAATAGAAAAGATTTTATCGCCATGAACAAATGACAGCGTCAGCAGAATCAAACCGGCGAATATCAAACGCGTCATAGTCAAAAACTGCGACGACATCTGGCTTTGCTCCATGATGTATTGCGCGCAGACCCCTGAACTTCCCCACAACACGGCGGCAATCAGAACGTTCAGCATCCCCTTTCTGGTGGAACCCATTTTTCCCTCTGCATACTGTTTTGTCGTTTATGTATGCAGGCATGATAGCAAAAATGGCGAGGATGGCTCTGTTTGCGCCACGCCGATTTTTCTTAGCCCAGACTGGTGAGCTAAATATCTTTAATAAACAGCAGGCAAATCATCGCAATACCCAACATCCCTATCGCCAGCCAGAACAACGCGTGGTAGCTCCAGATTTCAACCATAATTCCGTCAACAGAGCCGGCGATAATCCAGCCGACGCGTGAGGTATTTGCATATAACGTTGTCGCAGAGCCTATTTTTTCAGGCATCAGATCCTGAAAATAAAGCATGCCGATACCACAGAGAATACCAAGGAAAATGGCATTTAGAATTTGCAATTCCAGCTCAATTGCCGGAGTCGTCGCCATGAGTACGCTGGCGTAAAAACACATACCACTCACGATAGCAATGAGCATTAATAGTCGCTTGCCAATACGTTTCATGTAATAGCCTGCGATTAACATCATCGGAATTTCCAGACCGGCAGCAATACCAATCATTTCTCCAGCCAGTTTATCGGTTAGATGCAGTTCATCAATAATAAATAGCGGCATATTTATCATGTAGAGATTATTCGCCGCCCACATCATTGAACAGACCACAAAAAGTAGCCGTGTATCCCGCTTTCTATGGATGGAGGGTAAAATTTCTACGGGTTGGGTAACGACAGGAATATTTCTTTGTATTGATGGCAAAAACAACCAGACTATCAGCCCGCAAACAACAAATGCGATGGCTGCGGTGAGATACATCACTTTAAAACTAAATCCCATTGCCAGCTCATAAGCGAGCGGTGGCCCGATAACCCAGGCAAGCGAGATCTGAGCACGTAAAAATGTACTGAACATGACCGTCTCACGGCCTGTTCTGTCGGCGTGTTCACGGGCGAGGGCGAACATTTGCGGGTTTGCAGTGGAAGCAAAACTACTCAGAAGTACGCCCGTAGAGAGGAGAATGAAGTAGTTGCGATTCCACGCAAAAAGCGTGCAGGCCAACACTCCAAATAAGCAACATAGCAGGATCAGTAATTTACGGTCGCCTTGTTTATCGGAGTGCCTTGCCAGAAATTGACTGACCAGAATCCCCATAATAGCGCTACCGGTGAAGAAAAAACCTACCATTATAGGACGGGCTTTCAGTTCATCTGCGAGGAATATACTTAGGGTGGGAGTCTGGAGAGCGCCCGCAATACCCGTCAGAAAGGCGACAAGTAAAAATGCCGCGGCAGTGAGATCAAGTATTTTTGATGGAGTGGTAGCCGTTTTTTGCATTCTTCTGAATCACCGGGCGACAAAATATAACTGAGTTACAAATAAGTACCAGTCGAATGAGTATTGTATTAAGAATTTTTGAGTGTCGCTGATACAACCAGAAAGCAATGCTAGCGCAATATTATAGGGCCAGCAATTGAGATTATTAGCAAAAGCATGTTAAGAGTTAATCACCGAATTTATATATTAATTATAGTAAGGCAATGAGCTATTTTTGATAGTAAAAATAAAACAAGTTGATTTGATATATTACATGAATAAATTAATCTTGATGGCAGTCTGATTATTGGTGAAGTTTACAGGTCAGTTTTTTTCGCCAGCTGTTAAAGGAATAGAATAGTCGTATCAAAAGGGTGTGCAGAAGCGTGTAAAACAACATCTTCACCTTAATGGCGATACAGTTGGCTGAGAGTCAGCAGGGGGGCAAATCACCTGCAAATAAACACGGCGCATGCTGGCGCGAATATCGCGGATGCGTTCGAGGACAGAAGAACCGACAGGCGGATTCTTCAGCCGCTCATCGTCCATCACAAAACCTTTGACCAGGTATTCCTGAAGCCGATTGAATATTGAGCAGTAGAAAATATCTGGATTGACAGTATTACGAGGGGTTGGAGAACGTATGAAGAGGAATTTTGGCGGAAGATCACAGGAGTCGAACCTGCCCGGGACCGCTGGCGGCCCCAACTGGATTTGAAGTCCAGCCGCCTCACCGGAGACGACGATCTTCCGCGCCTCGATTGCTACATGGAGGCGGGGCGCATTATAGCTACTTCCTTGAGTTTCTACATCCCCCAGATCAGTTTTTTCCGCCTAATACACGCAGCGTATTATCACGAAAGCATTATAATTCATATAAAACCCATATTTTACAATGATATATGAGCGTAATTTACGCTACCACGATCACATAAAACAAGAATCATAAATTAATAACCAGATATCGGAATATTCGCTCTCGCAGGGATGGTTTACAAAATGCGTTATCGGTCTCAGCACCCCTATAGCATCAAGGAAAAGCAGATGAAGAGTGAAGTGTTGTCCGTTAAAGAGAAAATTGGTTATGGCATGGGAGACGCCGCCAGCCACATTATTTTCGATAACGTAATGTTATATATGATGTTCTTTTATACCGATATTTTTGGCATTCCTGCCGGATTTGTCGGAACCATGTTTTTGGTCGCTCGTGCACTGGATGCGATTTCCGATCCTTGCATGGGGTTGTTGGCCGATCGAACGCGCTCTCGCTGGGGTAAATTTCGTCCGTGGGTACTGTTTGGCGCACTGCCATTCGGGATCGTCTGTGTACTGGCCTATAGCACGCCAGATCTCAGTATGAACGGCAAAATGATCTATGCAGCAATTACTTACACCCTACTTACCTTACTTTATACCATCGTCAATATCCCTTACTGCGCATTGGGTGGTGTAATCACCAATGACCCGACTCAGCGTATCTCGCTGCAATCCTGGCGTTTTGTGCTGGCGACTGCGGGAGGCATGCTCTCTACTGTGCTGATGATGCCGCTGGTTAATTTAATTGGTGGTGATAATAAACCACTCGGTTTCCAGGGCGGTATCGCGGTCCTTTCCGTGGTGGCATTCATGATGCTGGCATTTTGTTTCTTCACCACTAAAGAACGCGTTGAAGCACCACCTACAACGACGTCTATGAGGGAAGATTTACGTGATATCTGGCAAAACGACCAGTGGCGTATTGTCGGTTTACTAACCATTTTCAATATTCTGGCGGTATGCGTACGCGGCGGGGCGATGATGTATTACGTCACATGGATTTTGGGTACGCCGGAAGTGTTTGTCGCTTTTCTTACCACTTATTGCGTGGATAACCTGATTGGTTCCGCACTGGCGAAACCGCTGACCGACTGGAAATGTAAAGTCACTATCTTCTGGTGGACGAACGCCCTGCTGGCAGTGATTAGCCTGGCGATGTTCTTTGTTCCTATGCAGGCCAGCATCACCATGTTTGTCTTCATCTTCGTGATTGGTGTGCTGCATCAACTGGTGACACCTATCCAGTGGGTAATGATGTCCGATACCGTCGATTACGGCGAGTGGTGCAATGGTAAACGCCTGACCGGGATCAGTTTTGCTGGCACGCTGTTTGTGCTCAAACTGGGGTTGGCCTTCGGCGGCGCTCTTATCGGCTGGATGCTGGCTTATGGCGGATATGATGCGGCAGAAAAAGCGCAGAACAGCGCCACGATTAGCATCATTATTGCGCTATTCACGATTGTTCCGGCGATCTGTTATTTGCTGAGCGCGATTATCGCTAAACGCTACTACTCACTCACGACGCACAATCTGAAAACCGTTATGGAACAGCTGGCCCAGGGCAAACGCCGTTGCCAGCAACAATTCACCTCTCAAGAAGTGCAGAACTAAGGAACGGCAATGAAAATTAGCGACGGAAACTGGTTGATTCAACCTGGTCTCAATTTGATTCACCCGCTTCAGGTGTTCGAGGTTGAAGAGCAGGGTAATGAAATGGTGGTCTATGCTGCCCCTCGTGATGTGCGTGAACGTACCTGGCAGCTTGATACGCCTTTATTTACGCTGCGCTTTTTCTCCCCACAGGAAGGTATTGTCGGTGTACGGATTGAGCATTTTCAGGGGGCGCTGAATAACGGTCCTCATTATCCGCTCAATATTTTGCAGGACGTGAAGGTCACAATCGAAAACTCAGAACGTTACGCTGAGTTTAAAAGTGGCAACTTAAGCGCGCGTGTCAGCAAAGGTGAGTTCTGGTCACTGGATTTTCTGCGCAACGGCGAACGTATTACCGGTAGTCAGGTGAAAAATAATGGCTACGTGCAGGACACGAATAATCAACGAAATTATATGTTTGAGCGGCTGGATCTTGGCGTTGGCGAAACAGTTTACGGTCTGGGAGAGCGCTTTACTGCCCTGGTGCGCAATGGCCAGACGGTAGAGACCTGGAACCGGGACGGCGGCACAAGTACTGAACAGGCGTATAAAAATATTCCGTTCTATATGACTAACCGTGGTTATGGGGTACTGGTCAATCATCCTCAATGCGTCTCTTTTGAAGTGGGATCGGAGAAAGTCTCCAAAGTGCAGTTCAGCGTTGAGAGTGAATATCTCGAATACTTTGTTATCGACGGCCCGACGCCGAAAGCGGTACTTGATCGTTATACCCGTTTTACTGGTCGTCCGGCGCTGCCGCCCGCGTGGTCCTTCGGCCTGTGGCTAACCACTTCATTTACCACCAACTACGACGAAGCGACGGTAAACAGCTTTATCGATGGTATGGCGGAACGCAATCTGCCACTGCATGTTTTCCACTTTGACTGTTTCTGGATGAAAGCCTTCCAGTGGTGCGATTTTGAGTGGGATCCGCTGACTTTTCCGGACCCGGAAGGGATGATCCGCCGTCTGAAAGCGAAAGGGCTGAAAATCTGCGTCTGGATTAACCCCTATATTGGGCAAAAATCCCCCGTCTTTAAAGAGTTACAAGAGAAAGGTTATTTACTCAAACGCCCGGATGGTTCGCTGTGGCAGTGGGATAAATGGCAGCCAGGTCTGGCGATTTATGACTTTACCAATCCGGATGCCTGCAAATGGTACGCCGACAAACTGAAAGGTCTGGTCGCGATGGGCGTTGATTGCTTTAAGACCGACTTTGGCGAACGTATTCCAACCGATGTTCAGTGGTTTGATGGTTCCGATCCGCAGAAAATGCATAACCATTATGCGTACATCTACAACGAACTGGTGTGGAACGTGCTCAAGGACACCGTTGGTGAGGAAGAAGCCGTCTTGTTTGCCCGCTCGGCCTCCGTTGGTGCGCAGAAATTTCCGGTACACTGGGGTGGCGACTGTTACGCTAACTACGAATCAATGGCGGAAAGCCTGCGCGGTGGTTTGTCTATTGGCCTTTCAGGTTTTGGCTTCTGGAGCCACGATATCGGCGGCTTTGAAAATACCGCTCCGGCGCACGTTTACAAACGCTGGTGCGCGTTTGGTTTGCTCTCCAGCCATAGCCGTTTACACGGCAGCAAATCTTATCGTGTGCCGTGGGCCTATGATGATGAGTCCTGTGATGTGGTGCGCTTCTTCACGCAACTGAAATGCCGCATGATGCCGTATCTGTATCGTGAAGCTGCACGTGCAAACGCGCGGGGTACCCCGATGATGCGGGCCATGATGATGGAGTTCCCGGACGATCCGGCTTGTGATTACCTTGACCGTCAATACATGTTAGGCGACAACGTGATGGTTGCGCCTGTGTTCACTGAAGCGGGCGATGTGCAGTTCTACCTGCCGGAAGGTCGCTGGACACACCTGTGGCACAACGATGAACTCGATGGTAGTCGCTGGCATAAACAGCAGCACGGCTTCCTGAGTCTGCCCGTTTATGTGCGTGATAGCACCCTACTGGCGCTGGGCAACAACGATCAACGTCCCGATTACGCGTGGCACGAAGGTACAGCATTCCACCTCTTTAATCTGCAAGACGGGCATGAAGCCATCTGTGAAGTGCCCACTGCTGACGGTTCGGTGATCTTTACTTTGAAAGCAACACGTACTGGCAACACGATTACTGTGACTGGTACGGGCGAGGCGAAGAACTGGACACTGTGCTTGCGCAATGTTGTGAAAGTAAATGGTCTGCAAGGCGGTTCGCAGGCTGAAAGTGAGCAGGGACTGGTGGTGACTCCTCAAGGGAATGTGCTGACAATTACGTTGTAATCTATTGAAGAATGCCGGATACGAATGGTTTTGTGTCGTATCCGGTAAATAATCTCACATCTGGTAATAAATATTTCTTCCATCGTATTTGCGAGCATGATCACGATTATTCATCACGAAAATGTGATCTGTGCTGAAAAATATCCCTTAACCGCCTTGCTTTGTTTTATCACTGTCCGGATTACGGACATATTTTAGTATTGTTGTGAAATTATTCTGCTTTATATTTACCCTCAGAGATGGCAACTGAAGCTCTTCCTCATGGGGCTTCTTAATCTGTGATAAGGGTAAAAAATGCAAATGATTACCTCGCGACAAAACAGATTATTACGATTCCTTCTACCACGAAGGGAATATACGACTATTGTTACGATTGCCGGCTATTTAAATGTTTCGGAAAAAACCATTCAACGTGATTTACGTTTACTTGAGCAATGGCTGGGGCAATGGAGAATAAATGTTGAGAAGCGTGCTGGCGCGGGTGTGATGTTAAGCGCGGAGAATATTGCTGATTTGCTGCATCTTGATCATTTGTTGGGAGCAGAATGTGAAGAGATTGATGGTGTAATGAATAATGCCAGGCGCGTTAAAATAGCGTCGCAGTTATTAAGTGAAACACCGAATGAAACGTCGATCAGTAAATTGTCAGAACGCTACTTTATCAGCGGAGCCTCTATTGTTAATGACCTGAGAGTAATTGAGTCCTGGCTTGCGCCGTTGGGGTTATCATTGATCCGCAGCCCAAGTGGTACGCATATTGAAGGTAGTGAAGGGCAAGTCCGACAGGCAATGGCATTACTGATTAACGGCATTATTAACCATAATGAGCCGCAAGGTGTCGTGTATTCACGTCTGGATCCCGGAAGCTATAAAGCATTAGTCCATTATTTTGGAGAGGAAGAAGTGTTATTTGTCCAGTCATTGTTACTGGATATGGAAAATGAATTAAGTTGGTCTTTGGGAGAACCTTATTACGTTAACATTTTTACTCACATCCTTATTATGATGTATCGCAACACGCACGGGAATGCGTTATCAAGAGAAGAAGAGCAAACCAGGCAATATGATGAAAATATCTTTAATGTTGCCAGTCAGATGATTCATAAGATAGAACAACGAATTGCACATACATTGCCCGATGATGAAGTCTGGTTTATTTATCAATATATCATTTCATCAGGTGTGGCGATTGATGGACAAAAAGATGTGAGCATTATTTCACATATGCAGGCCAGCAATGAAGCGCGTCTGATTACCTGGCGTTTAATTACGGTATTCAGTGACATCGTGGACTGCGATTTTAGTGAAGACAGCGCATTATATGATGGCTTAATGGTGCATATTAAACCGCTGATTAACCGACTAAATTATCGTATTCATATCCGTAATCCATTGTTGGAAGATATTAAAGCAGAACTAGCGGATGTCTGGCGGTTGACGCAATATGTGGTGAATCAGGTATTTAAAACCTGGGGTGAGAATGCAGTGAGCGAGGATGAAGTGGGTTATCTGACCGTTCATTTTCAGGCTGCGATGGAGCGGCAAATTGCCCGTAAACGTGTATTACTGGTCTGTTCAACCGGAATCGGAACTTCGCATCTACTGAAAAGCCGTATTCTGCGAGCATTTCCTGAATGGACGATTGTTGATGTTATTTCAGCAGCGAATTTATCACAGGTTTTGCCTGACAATATCGAACTGATTATTTCGACAATTAATTTGCCTACAGTCACTATGCCGGTCGCTTATGTTACCGCTTTTTTTAATGATGCCGATATTAAGCGGGTCACTGAAATGGTGATTACGGAAAAATTACATCATGCGACGTCTCGGGTCGTTGAAATTTAATGTCAGAATTTTATGAGGTATGACGAATGGACATAACAAAAATCCTGAATACGAATCGCGTTATTTTAGATATGCAAGCGACGAATAAAGCGGAGGCGATTGAAGAATTAACTAATCTTCTCAAAAAAGATGGTGCGATCGATTGTCGGGAAACCTTTATTAAAGATGTCTGGCAGCGCGAAGCGGAAGGCTCGACTGGTTTTGAAAATCATATTGCGATCCCGCATGGTAAATCTTCTGCGGTAATTAATACTACGCTGGCAATTGGCCGTACCCGCCAGGATATTCCCTGGGAAACGCTGGATGGCAGTAGCGTGCGCTGTATTATTTTATTTGCGGTACGTCTTGAAGATCAAAATACCACCCATATCCGTTTACTTTCCCAGGTCGCGGGCGCGCTGGCGGATGATGACATCATAGAACAATTGTTAGTTGAGACGAGTCCGCAAAAAATCATTGATCTCTTTAGTCAGTATGCACAATCCGATGTCTGCTAAATAACAGGGAGTATGTCATGAATATTGTCTGTGTTGCCGCCTGTACGGCGGGTATTGCTCATACCTATATTGCTCGTGAAAAGTTAATCAAAGGAGCAAAAGCTCTGGGCCATACCATTAAAGTTGAAACCCAGGGAACCATTGGTACAGAAAATGAATTACAGGCGGCAGATATCTCTGCTGCTGACGTCGTGATTCTTGCTGTAGATGTGAAAATAAAAGGAGAAGAACGCTTCACCAATAAACGTATTGTGCGAGTAAAGACAGAGATCGTCATTAAATCGCCCGTTCAATTTCTTGAAAAGGTCGAAAAATCACTGGGAAACAAATGATCCTTATACTGGAGGGATCTTAATATGAAAGAAAATAAAATTCCGGTTTCACAGGAAATTAAAAAACATTTATTAACCGGCATCTCGTGGATGATACCCCTTATTGTGGCCGCCGGGATATGTATTGCGTTGGGGCAAGTTCTTGGCGGTACAGATGTTGGTGAAAAAACAGGAACAATCCCGTGGATGCTTAATCAGATTGGCGGCTGGGGAATGGGGCTGATTGTGCCGCTGATTAGCGCGGCAATTGCCTATTCTATTGCTGATCGTCCCGGTTTTGCCCCGGGCCTGATTGTCGGCTTTCTCTGTGGGCAAATCCATACCGGATTTATTGGCGGTATGTTGGGTGGTTTCCTGGTGGGCTACACCATTTTGCTACTTAAACGCTATATCCGCCTGCCGCAGTCGATGCAAGGACTCATGCCAATCATGGTGTTGCCGGTATTAAGCACCATTATCGGTGGGCTGTTAATGATGACGCTGATTGGTAAACCCATCGCCTGGTTACAAGAAGCACTGATTCATTTGCTCGAGTCGATGCAGGGCGGATCGCGCTTCCTGATGGGGGCCATACTTGGCGCGATGGCAACCTTCGATTTCGGTGGTCCGGTCAACAAAACCATGTCGCTGTTTTCCGATGGCTTGCTGGTCAGTGGCGTCTACGGACCAGAAGCCGTGAAATTTGTCGGCTCAATCATCCCTCCGTTTGGCATCACACTTTCGTTCTTACTGACACGCCATAAATACACCCGTGCGGAGCGCGAGGCGCTGAAAGCCGCGTTTCCGATGGGGATCTGCATGATCACTGAAGGAGTCATTCCGATCGCCGCGCGTGACCTGCTGCGAGTAGTGGGATCTTGTGTGGTGGCATCGGCGGTTGCGGGCGGCTTAATCATGGTGTGGGGCGTGGAGAGTCCGGTTCCGCATGGCGGCATGTTTGTTGTGCCTCTGTTCACCCATCCTCTGCTGTTTTGCCTGGCGCTGGGTATAGGCACGGTGATTTGTGGCGTGATGCTTTCACTCTGGAAGAAACCGGTAACGGAACGCGACGAAGAGTTTGACGAACTGAGCGATCAAAAGCTGAAAGATGAAGAGATCACTTTCACCCTCGAATAACCGGAGGCCCTATGTTTGCCGATATGAAAAGTATGGTGATGAAAGCCTGGCATGAACATTACGCCTTACTGGCGATCAACTGTATGAATCTGGAAAGTGCTCACGCAGCTATCCGCGTGGCGGAGAAGAATCGCGCTCCGATCATTCTCAATCTCTATCAGGGGCATCTGGCGCATTTTCCAGCACCCGTCGCGGCGGCAGTGGTTAAAACGCTCGCGGAATCTGCCTCAGTACCGGTCGCTCTGGCGCTTGATCATGGCAAAAATCCGGACTGTATTCGTCAGGCGTTTCGTGCTGGTTTCAGCGGATTAATGATTGATGCTTCTGCTTTTCCCCTGGAGGAAAACGTGCGCCAGACCAGGGCGGTGGTGGAACTCGCCGCCAGCGTGCAGCTCTGCGTGGAAGGCGAACTGGGCCATCTGGCAGATGCGCCGCGTTACGACCAGGCCGCCAATGCAGACCTGATGACGCAACCCACTGATGTGGAACCGTTTATCGCGCAGACAGGCATTGATCTACTGGCCGTCTCGGTAGGCACGGCGCACGGCATGTACGCGCCTGGTGTTGTACCTGCTATTGATTTTCAGCGTCTGGCGGAGATTTTCCACTGCTCGAGCGTGCCTCTGGCATTACATGGCGGTAGCGGTACGCCGTTCGATCAGCTCCAGCTCTGTACGACGCTGGGGGTAGCAAAAATCAACGTGGGGGCGGCCATTTTTGAACGGGGGAAATCCGCGCTCCTGCATACCCTCTGTCACGATATATCCATTGAACTGGTGGACGCGCTGAAAGCTATGGAACTGGCCTTCGAAGAAGCGATTACACCGTATTTACAGGCGAGCGGCTCTATCGGCAAAGCCTGATTCATTTTCTGTCATGGCCTTTATGCCAGTGCAATAACGCACCGGCAGGGCGGACTACACGCTGAAACTGGAGATTTAACATGTTAGTTTCGATGAAAGAATTACTGCAACCTACCCGCCAGCACGGCTTTGCCATTGGCGCATTTAATGTGGCGGATAACTGTTTCCTTCGCGCAGTCGTGGATGAAGCAGAAGCGACAAATACTCCGGCGATTATTGCCATCCATCCCAGCGAACATGATTTTGTGGGCGATGCCTTTTTCGCTCACGTTCGCGAAATTACCCAGCGTAGTCCGGTCCCGTTTGTACTGCACCTCGATCATGGTGCCTCTGTAGAGCATGTTTTGCGTGCGATTCGCTGCGGATTTACCTCAGTAATGATCGACGGTTCGCTGCTGCCGTATGAAGAAAACGTGGCGCTGACCGCAGAAGTGGTTCGCCTCGCTCACGCGGTTGGAGTGTCGGTTGAGGGTGAACTGGGAACCATCGGACAAACAGGAACGTCGGTAGAAGGTGGTGTTTCACAAGTGACCTACACAGATCCGGCGCAGGCCGCCGATTTTATTGCTCGTACAGGTGCCGACACTCTGGCTGTGGCGATTGGTACAGCGCATGGCATCTATCCAAAAGGGATGCAGCCGAAGCTGCAAATGGACATTTTGCGCGACATTGCCGGACGTATTGATATTCCGCTGGTGCTACACGGTGGTTCGGCAAACCCGGACGCGGAGATTGCTGAATCAGTTACGCTCGGCGTCGGCAAAATCAATATCTCCAGCGATATGAAATACGCCTATTTCCAGAAAGTGCGTGAAATTCTCGCTAAAGAGAGCTGGTGGGACCCGAACGTCATCTATCCGGATGCGATTAACGCGGCGCGGGAAGTCATTCGCCACAAAATGAAACTGTTCGGTTCGCTCGGTAAAGCGTCACTGTACTAAGCCAGAAGGGCGGGGCAACCCGCCTTTTACGCAACAAGGAACGAGATATGCACTATCTGGGGTTGGATATTGGTGGGACCAAAATCGCCGCCGTCGTCATGGATGCGCATGGCTGGGAGATTCGCCGTTACCGCTGCCCGACGCAAAAGTCGACATATCAACAATTTGTCTCATGCGTTGTGGCGCTTATCGAGCAGATTAGGCGGGACGTTCAACGACCGATGCTGACAGGGATCGCCTTACCCGGCAGTATCTCGCCACTCACTGGCCTGATTAAAAACGCGAATATTCAGGTGATTAACGGTCATGCGTTACAGGCTGATTTGCAGCAATTGCTTGGGCAACCGGTGGTGATAGCCAATGATGGTAACTGTTTCGCGCTATCAGAAGCTTGCGACGGTGCCGGGCAAGATTATGACGTGGTATTTGGTATTACGCTTGGTACGGGCTGCGGCGGTGGCATTGCCATCAAGCAACGACCGTTTATAGGGGCCTGGGGAAATGCTGCCGAATGCGGTCATATCACGTTGCCAGGCTATACGGAGCAGGAAGATGGTCCATCAGTCAGTTGCTATTGCGGCAAACACAACTGCGTGGAGTCGTTTGTTTCCGGCAGCGGTTTTAGTGAACGCTATCAACAGATGACTGGTAACTTGCTCACTCCTGCGGCGATTGTCACCCTGGCACAACGTGGTGATGCTGGTGCCATGCAGCAGGTGGCACGTTTTCGCCAACAGCTTGCCCGCACGCTGGCAACCATCGTTAATGTTGTTGACCCTGGCGTGATTGTGATCGGCGGCGGGCTTTCGAATGTGGAACTGCTTATCACCGATCTGAACGCAGAAGTTGCTCCACTGGTTTTCACCGATCAATTCACCACTCCCATTGTAAAAGCACAGCACGGCGACAGTAGCGGAATGCGTGGCGCTGCCTGGCTTGCTATGCGCAACGGAGAAGCCAATGAAACGTTCACAAATTAATTATGTTATTGATAAAGCACATGCCATTGCGCAGACCTTCCGCGTTTGTTTGCCAGAGTTCGCCTATTTTACGGTGGATGACTGGCTGCAGCTGGAACGGGATAACTGGCAAGAAGTGGTCGACTTACAGCTCGGTTGGGATATCACCGATTTTGGTCGTGGTGATTTCAACCAAACGGGACTAACACTGCTAACGATGCGCAACGGCGCGCTGGGGGCGGCGGCATATCCAAAACCGTATGCTGAGAAAATGTTGCAGATCCAACAAGATCAGCAGACTCCCTGGCATTTTCACACCCACAAAATGGAAGATATCCTCAATCGGGGCGGTGGAGACTTATGCATGCAGTTGGCCTGGGCCAACGAAGCCAATCTCTGTGATGATCAGCGGGTTATTACCGTGAGTGTTGATGGTCAGCGGCGTACCGTGAAACCTGGTGAAACGCTGGTGCTAAAGCCGGGGCAGGGCATTTGCCTGCCGCCGCGTCTGTATCATCGCTTCTGGGCGGAAAAAGCGTTTGTTCTCGGCTGGGAAATTTCGATGGTAAATGATGACCAACATGATAACCATTTTCTTGAGCCGGGAGGACGTTTTCCGGCGATAGAAGAAGATGAACCGGTGAAATGGTTATTGTGTAGTGAGTATGCTGTTTTGCGGTAATAGCGGGGACGCTAACGTTGATATCCGTTAGCGCCCGCGTATTTACTGCACCGGCTCCGTCGATGTAACTTCGCCACTGGAAACGACGCCTGCATTCATGGTTTGAGTCACTTGCTGCTTTGTGGCGTTCACGGCATGCAATTGCCCGCTAACCGTAGGTTTCAGCGGGATATTGGCCTGAATATTGCCGCTGGCGGTAAGCTGAATATTGCCGTCGCCAGTCAACGGTAATTCAGGCCATCCCCACTGTTGCAAAATATTCACCGGCACACCGCGTCCATTCAGGCTGATATGGGTCTGACGTTGTGGCGTTTGTGAAACACTGGCGGTGGCTTCCAGAATGCCTTTTTCAGTAAATGCACTCAGTTCGCTGATATTCACCGTGCTGCTGTTGGCGGTCAGCGCCAGCGATGGGCGACGAACATCAACACGATTGAATGTCGCGGCGGCGGCATTCAGATTCGCCGAACCACTCCAGACGCCCCATTTATGATCGGTAACCAGCGTCAGGTTGGCACCGTAACCATCGAGCGCGGTGAGCTGCCACGGGAAGTCAGGGTCGATATCAATGATCAGATTGCGGCTGGCGCTAAATCTCTTCAGTTGCAGGCTGTTTAACCAACCGGGTGTCGTTTCCATCCACAACTGTTGCCAGTTTTTTGGCAAGGTATATTCCAGTCCGG
This sequence comes from Escherichia sp. WS1451, assembly GCF_046487365.1. NCBI lineage: Bacteria > Pseudomonadati > Pseudomonadota > Gammaproteobacteria > Enterobacterales > Enterobacteriaceae > Escherichia > Escherichia sp. WS1451. The sequence goes on along the minus strand of NZ_JBJQJP010000009.1, from coordinate 109,538 downwards.
CAATTGCCGCATCATCGAGGATCAACATTTTCCCGTCACGCAACCAGTACCCTGACGTTCTGACCATGCCCCCTTCCCAGCGGCTGGTGAACTGGCGCAGTGCTACGCCCTGCGGGGAAAATTCCGCGTTTATAATCGGATCAAATAAATGCAGCGAGCCATAAATAAACTCGCTGGCGTTCATCGACAGTTTACCTTCCTGTGTCTGCCAGTCATCTTTACTGAAGGTCATGTTGCGCAAGCTGAGATCGAGGTCGGTCACCGCCCAGTCCGGACCTTGCAAACGAGCGTCGATGACTTCCAGGCGACCAATCTGCAACGACGGGACAGAGCGTAATGGTGCAAAGAAGTCGGTTAGCGATTTTTCGCTTTGTAGACGGATATCCGCCATGCGCAGGTTTTCCACTTGCCAGCTGACGTCAGCGTTACGCTGCGCGTTTCCGGTTAATGTCCCGCGGGCGATGTCGGCACCCAGGTTAGTCAGCGTAACGCGATCGTTATCAATACTGCCTTCAATCAGTACATTGGTGGCAGGAACATCATTGAGCGAAAGCGATCCGGCACTAAACTGAATCTGCGCCTTCGTACCCAGCACTTTACCGGCTTCTGGTGACCAAGGAACCACGCCGCCATTTACCCGCTGCGCGCTCAGTTTCCATTCGCTATTCGGGCTATTAAACGCCATATCACGTAGTTGCAGACGATCGGCTTTGAACGGTAGCGGCGCGGTCTGGTCGGTGAGATTCAGCGTCCCGTTTTCCAGCAGGATGGTATCGACATGGCGTGGTTCGGTCAGTTGCCGACTGCTTAGCGCAATGTCGACACTTTTTGCCACCAGGGTCGCGGGCTGGCCATCACGGCCAAACGTGACGTTCTCCAGCACGATATGAGATGGCGCGGAAAAACGGTGATCCATCGCCCCGAAGGCCAGATGATAGTCGCTATTCTCGGAAACCCATGCGCTGATATGTTCTGCTCCCCAGCGAGTTTGCAGAAGAAAATAGAGGCCAGCGATCACCACTAACAGAGCGATGAGAATGTAGAGAAGCAGCTTCCCAATAAATTTCATGGTCTTCCATCCCGTGAAATGCACATAAGGGAGTTATGCACGATTTACGCGCAATCCTCAAGGCGGGAATGGTGAAAGAGGTGAGACTGCGGCGGTAATTATCTTACCGCCGCCAGTGAATTACTGTTTTTCTGGTGGGAAAATCAGATTCAGCACGATGGCAGTAATACCGCCCGCGGCGATCCCGGAGGAGAGCAGGTTTTTCAGCCATTCAGGGGCAAACTGCAAAATCAGCGGCTGCTGAGACACGCCCAGACCGACCGCCAGCGACAGCGCGATAATCAGAATCGCCCGGCGGTTCAGCGGCTCACGAGAAACGATACGCACACCGGAGGCGGCGATGGTGCCAAACATTACAAGCGTTGCGCCGCCCAGAACCGGTTCTGGAATGTGTTGTACAAAACCGCTCACTGCCGGGAACAGACCCAGCACGATCAACATCAGCGCGACGACAAAACCGACATAGCGGCTGGCAACACCGGTTAACTGGATCACCCCGTTGTTCTGCCCGAAGCAGGAGTTCGGGAAGGTATTAAATACCGCCGAGACAAACGAGTTCAGGCCGTTTGCCAGCACGCCGCCTTTCAGGCGTTTCATGTACAGCGGACCGGAAATCGGCTGTTCGGAAACGTCAGAGGTCGCCGTGATATCGCCAATGGTTTCCAGCGAAGTGATCATAAAGACCAGCATCAGCGGCAGCAGCAGACTCCATTCAATGCCAAGACCGTAATAGAGCGGCGTTGGCACCATAATCAGTTCTTGCGTCATCGGTTCGTTGCTTTCTGGCAACATGTCCATAAACCACGCCAGCGCATATCCGGCCGCCATCGCAATCACCAGTGAGGCCACGCGTAAGTAAGGGTTACGTTGACGGTTAAGCAGGATAATTAAGGCTAAGACCACGCCTGCCAGCAGCAGATTTTTCGGTGCGCCGAAGGTGTTATCGCTCATGGCTGCGTAACCGCCGCCAATGGAGGTCAGCCCCACCTGAATTAGCGACAGGCCGATAATCATCACCACAACGCCAGAAACCAGCGGCGTAATAATGCGGCGCGCCAGATGCAGAACGCGGGAGATCACCATCTCGGTACAACTTGCCAGCATCAACGTGCCGAACAAAGCCGCCATCATGGTAGGAACATCAGCACCACCGGTCTTCAGCGCTGTGCCGCCCATAATCAGCGGAGCAACAAAGTTGAAGCTGGTGCCCTGAATAGACAACAACCCGGAGCCAACCGGACCCCAGGCCTTAATTTGAATAATCGATGCCACACCGGAGGCAAACAGCGACATACTAATAATGTGTTGCGTGTCTTGTGCCGGTAAACCCAGCGCCTGGCAGATTAATAGCGCTGGCGTGATCACCGCAACGAACATCGCCAGCAAATGCTGACAGGCGGCAAACAGGGTTTGAGGAAGCGGCGGACGATCTTCAAGACGGTAAATCAGTTCGCTGTTTTGAGTCTGCGCAACCGGTTGCGCATTTTCTGACTCGAGGGTGGAAACAGACATCGAAAACAATCCCGTGGTAGCAAAGCGGGCATTTTAGCTGACCGAAAAAGAAAAGCAAACGTTTGCTACATCCTCATCTAAATATTTAAATGAGATAAATGTACTTTTTTATATAACTTTTAGTTGTTTTCTGCTTAAAATCCATGCCATTTTTCTATTTTCAGCGAAGAATTCGAACCAGGAAAGCATGACTCGATACTCGTCATATTTCGCCTTACTGCAAATGCGCGATGAAGTATGACGAGTATGAAAGAGTGATGCGGACACAAAGGAGTAACTATGTTTCATCTCGATACTTTAGCAACGCTTGTTGCCGCAACGCTGACGTTGCTGCTCGGGCGCAAGTTGGTCCATTCCGTCTCCTTTTTGAAGAAATACACCATACCGGAACCTGTTGCGGGTGGTTTATTAGTGGCGCTGGCGCTGCTGATACTGAAAAAAAGCATGGGCTGGGAAGTCAACTTTGATATGTCCCTGCGCGATCCGTTGATGCTGGCTTTCTTCGCCACCATTGGCCTGAACGCCAACATTGCCAGTTTGCGTGCCGGTGGGCGTGTGGTTGGCATCTTCTTGATTGTGGTTGTTGGTTTGTTGGTGATGCAAAATGCCATTGGCATTGGTATGGCTAGCCTGTTAGGGCTTGATCCGCTGATGGGGCTGTTGGCCGGTTCAATTACGCTTTCCGGCGGCCACGGTACGGGTGCTGCATGGAGTAAATTGTTCATTGAACGTTATGGCTTCACCAACGCGACAGAAGTGGCGATGGCCTGTGCAACGTTCGGTTTGGTGCTGGGCGGCTTGATTGGCGGTCCGGTGGCGCGCTATCTGGTGAAACACTCCACCACACCGAACGGTATTCCGGATGACCAGGAAGTTCCGACCGCGTTCGAAAAGCCGGATGTGGGCCGCATGATCACCTCGCTGGTGTTGATTGAAACTATCGCGCTGATTGCTATCTGCCTGACGGTGGGGAAAATTGTTGCGCAACTTTTGGCTGGTACTGCTTTTGAACTACCGACCTTCGTCTGTGTACTATTTGTTGGCGTGATTCTGAGCAACGGTCTGTCAATGATGGGCTTTTACCGCGTCTTTGAGCGAGCGGTATCCGTGCTGGGTAACGTAAGCCTGTCGTTGTTCCTAGCGATGGCGCTGATGGGGCTGAAACTGTGGGAGCTGGCTTCGCTGGCGTTGCCGATGCTGGCGATTCTGGTGGTACAGACCATCTTCATGGCGTTGTATGCCATCTTCGTTACCTGGCGCATGATGGGCAAAAACTACGATGCGGCGGTGCTGGCTGCGGGTCATTGTGGTTTTGGCCTTGGCGCAACGCCAACGGCAATCGCTAACATGCAGGCGATCACTGAACGCTTTGGCCCGTCGCACATGGCGTTCCTGGTCGTGCCGATGGTCGGTGCGTTCTTTATCGATATCGTCAATGCGCTGGTGATTAAGCTGTATTTGATGTTGCCGATTTTTGCGGGTTAACCGATGAAGCGGCGGTCTTCTCACCGCCGCTTTTTACGCATTCGAGTAACGTTCTGTTTCTGGCATCCAGCGTTCTATCAGGGCTTTTGCCTGCTGTGGGTAACGTTCGTGAATATGTCGCGCCAGGCGCTGAACTTCCGGGATCATCGCCTGATCGCGCAGTAAATCCGCCACTTTAAATTCAGCATTACCCGTCTGACGCGTACCTAACAGTTCACCCGGTCCGCGAATCTCTAAGTCTTTCTGTGCAATCACAAAACCGTCGTTGCTGTCGCGCAGCACTTGCAGCCGAATTTGCGCGGTTTTGGAGAGCGGCGTTTTGTAGAGCAGCACGCAGTGAGAAGCCACCGCACCACGACCTACACGCCCGCGAAGCTGGTGTAACTGCGCCAGACCCAGACGCTCAGGGTTTTCGATAATCATCAGACTGGCATTGGGCACATCAACACCGACTTCAATAACGGTAGTGGCAACCAGCAGGTGTAACTCGCCTTGTTTAAATGATGCCATGACGGCCTGCTTCTCGGCTGGTTTCATCCGTCCGTGTACCAGACCAACATTCAACTCTGGTAGCGCCAGTTTCAACTCTTCCCAGGTAGCTTCCGCCGCCTGTGCTTCCAGTAATTCTGATTCTTCAATGAGTGTGCACACCCAGTACGCCTGACGACCTTCAGTTATGCAGGCGTGGCGCACGCGGTCAATAATGTCGGTACGGCGGGTATCAGGAATAGCGACCGTAGTCACTGGCGTGCGGCCTGGCGGCAGCTCATCTATCACCGAGGTATCGAGATCAGCATACGCAGTCATCGCCAGCGTGCGGGGGATGGGCGTGGCGGTCATGATCAACTGATGAGGATGGAAGCCCTGCTGCTGGCCTTTCTCCCATAACGCCAGACGCTGATGCACGCCAAAACGATGCTGTTCGTCGATAATCACCAGCGCCAGACCGTTAAACTGCACCTGTTCCTGGAAGATGGCGTGTGTTCCGACAATCATCTGCACCTGACCGCTGGCGATGGCTTCCTGCTGTGCCAGCCGCGCTTTACCTTTCTGCTTACCGGCGAGCCAGCCCACTTCGATACCGAGCGGTGCAAACCAGTTACGGAAGTTATTGGCGTGCTGCTCGGCGAGTAATTCGGTTGGTGCCATCAATGCCACCTGTTTGCCGTGGGCAATCGCACGCAACGCGGCGAGGGCGGCGACCAGCGTTTTACCGGAACCTACATCGCCCTGCACCAGGCGCATCATCGGCGCATCCAGCGCCATATCGCGCTCGATCTCCGCCACCACGCGTGCCTGTGCGCCCGTTGGCTTGAACGGTAAGGCGGCGAGGAGTTTATTTTTCAGCGCGTCATTGGCGCTCAGCGGCTGGGCATGAAAACGCTGTGCTCCGGCACGTAAGGCTAACATGCTGAGGTTGTGCGCCAGCAGTTCTTCCAGAATCAGACGGCGTTGTGCCGGATGCTGGCCGGTGTCCAGATCGCTAAGCTGTAGCGTCGGCGGCGGGCGGTGCAAAGTGCGCAACGCTTCCGGTAGCGTCATCATTCCTTGTGACAGTTCCGGCGGCAGGAGTTCTTCAATGGCGCAGGTGTCGAGCAGATCAAGCGCCTGGTCGGTTAATTTACGCAGCGTGGCCTGCTTTACGCCTTCGGTTGTTGGATAAACCGGCGTAAGCGTTTCCTGCAACTCTGGCGTACTGAGATCGCCCTGCACGCGGTATTCCGGGTGGATCATCTCCGCGCCATATTTACCGCGCTTTGCTTCTCCATAGGCCAGCACGCGGCGGCCCGTCGCCAGGCTATTTTTCATTGCCGCGTTGAAGTTGAAAAAGCGCATGGTGAGAATGCCGGAACCGTCGCTGATCTGGCAGGTCATCATCCGCCGACCGCCGAAGGAGATATTGCAGTTCAGCACTTCGCCTTCCACCGTGGCATAAACGCCCGGTAGTAGTTCTCCGATGGGGTAGAGATGGGTGCGATCTTCGTAGCGCAGGGGAAGGTGTAAGAGTAGATCCTGCACGGTATGCAGGTTGATTTTCGCCAGCTTGTTACTAAGCGCTGCGCCAACGCCCGTTAGGGAACTGAGCGGGACAGCATCTAACAGGCGACCTTTCATGGTACTTACCCTGCAGCTTGCATAGTGGCCCACCAGTCGGCATCGGCTTCAATTTCGCCCTGCTGATTGACGTGGGGGTAAGGCAGGCCTTTGCGTTTTGCGACTTTCGCCAGCACCGGATAGCCGCCTTCAAACAACAGGCGTTGTTGCTCTGCTTCCGGCAACATGCTGTTTTCACGCAGGTACATGCCCGCATTTTGCCGCTGGCGCTGGGCTTCGTAAAGAATGAGGGCTGAGGCAACGGAAACATTCAGCGATTGCACCATGCCAATCATCGGAATGATGATGTCCCGATCCGCCAGGGCCAACGCTTCCTGCGTGATGCCTGTTTTCTCCTGTCCCATCAAAATACAGGTCGGGCGAGTGTAATCAATTTCGCGGAAATCGACAGCGTTATCAGAAAGATGGGTTGCCAGAATCTGCATGCCCTGGCCTTTCAGATGAGCGACGGCATCGCCAATGGTGCGGTGCGTTTTCACCTGTACCCAGCTGTTACTACCCGCAGCTGCCGAAGCCATGGTGCGCATCCGGCTACTAGGCCAGACAGCATGAACTTCATGTACACCAACGGCATCTGCGGTACGAATAATCGCAGAAACGTTATGAGGTTTGTGGACCTGCTCCATGCAGACGGTCAGATCAGGCTGCCGCCTGGCGAGCATTTCGCAGATACGTGCATAACGTGTTGGGTTCATAAAACATTAATTTCGGTTTCGGGTGACTTTAATCACGTCTGGCATCACGCGGATTTTGCGCATGATATTCGCCAGATGCACACGGTCACGGGCGGTCAGACGAATAAAGGCGCTGTAGACGCGACCATCTTTCTCTTCCGTATTCAAACTTTGAATATTCGAGGTCGTGGTGTTAATTGCCGCTGTCAGGTTTGCCAGCGCGCCCTGATGATTGAACATCTCCACTTTGATTTCGGTGATGAACTCCTGCGCCGTCTCTTTATCCCATTCCACAGCCATAAACTTCTCTGGCTCTTTCTGGTAGCCACGGATGTTACGGCAGGATTCATGGTGGATCACCAGACCTTTACCGGGGCTGACGTGGGCGATAATCGGGTCGCCAGGAATAGGGCGGCAGCATTTCGCAAAGGTGATCAGCACGCCATCGGCACCTTTAATGGGCAGATGTCCGTGACTTTGGGTTGCCGGTGGAATGGAGGCGTCCCCATGTTGCAGATTTTTCGCGACCACCACGCTCATTGCGTTACCAAGGCCGATTTCAGCCAGCAGATCGTCAAGCGTTGCCAGCTTCATGCGGTCCAGCTCGCGCTGAATATTTTCCTGCGGGATTTCATTGAGCTTACGGCTACCACCCAACGCATGGTTGAGCAGACGACGTCCCAGGCTTACAGAATCATCACGCTTGAGGTTTTTCAGCAACTGACGAATTTTGGCGCGCGCTTTCGAGCTAACGACAAAGTTCAGCCACGCGGCATTCGGGCGAGCGCCCGGTGCGGTAATAATTTCAACGGTTTGACCGCTGGTAAGCGGCTGCGACAGCGGGTAAGGCTGGCGGTCGACGCGTGCGCCCACGCAGGCATGGCCGATATCGGTATGCACCGCATAAGCGAAGTCGACGGGCGTTGCACCGGCAGGCAGCTCTACAATGCGCCCTTCCGGTGTGAAAACGTAAATCTCATCGGGGAAGAGATCGGATTTAACGCTCTCGATAAATTCAAACGAACTACCGGCGCTCTGTTGCAGCTCCAGCAGGCTTTGCATCCAGCGCTGGGCGCGGATTTGTGCGGTAGTACTGGTTTCGCCGTGCTCTTTATAAGCCCAGTGCGCGGCAACACCCATCTCCGCCATCTGATCCATATCTTCGGTACGGATTTGGACCTCAACCGGCACGCCGTGCGGGCCAATCATCGAGGTGTGCAAAGACTGATAGCCGTTCGCTTTTGGAATGGCGATGTAGTCTTTCACGCGACCCGGACGCGGCTTGTACAGGCTATGCATTTGCCCGAGCACGCGATAACAGGTGTCGGAATCATTGACGATCACGCGGAAAGCGTAGATGTCCATGATTGAGTGAAAACGCTGCTCTTTGAGCACCATTTTGCAGTAGATCGAATAAAGATGCTTCTCGCGACCACTGACGCGGCACGGTATTCCCGCTTCCTGCAAACGCCCTTCGATTTCAGAGAGGATTTTTTGGATCATCTCTTTACGGTTGCCGCGTGCGGCTTTCACCACTTCTTTGATTACGCGGTAACGGTTGGGATACAGCGCCTCAAAACCCAGCTCTTCGAGTTCGGTTTTAATGTGGTGGATACCTAAACGGTGCGCCAGCGGGCTGTAAATTTCGAGTGTTTCACGGGCGATGCGGCGACGTTTGTCCGGGCGAAGTGAGCCCAGCGTGCGCATGTTGTGGGTACGGTCGGCAAGTTTGATGAGAATGACGCGGATATCCTGCACCATCGCCATAATCATCTTGCGAAAGTTTTCGGCCTGCGCCTCTTTCTTATCGCGGAACTTGAGCTTATCAAGTTTCGACACCCCCTCTACCAGCTCGGCGACGCTTTTACCAAAAAGCTGTTCCATGTCCTGGTAGGTGGCGGGAGTATCTTCAATCACGTCATGCAGCAGCGCCGCCATCAGCGTTTCATAGTCGAGTTTCATCTCGGCCAGAATGCAGGCAACCGCCACCGGGTGCGTGATATAGGGTTCACCGCTTGAACGTGTTTGCCCCTCGTGAGCATCACGTGCAACGAGATACGCCTGCCGCAGACGCTTGATTTGGTCTTCCGGCAGGTAGGTTTGAATCAGTTGATTCAGGCTTTCAAACAGATACAAGGGCGACCCGCTTTGTGATTAACGACGACCTTCAGCAATAGCGGTAACGGCTTGTAATTCAGCGGCTTCCTGCTCTTGCTGTTCCTGGCGTTCACGAACGTCGAGGATCTGGTTGTTGATCAGACCTTCTTCGATTTCGCGCAGCGCGATTACAGTGGTTTTATCGTTTTCTTCCGGTACCAGCGGATCCTTTCCGCCTACCTGCATCTGACGAGCGCGACGCGCGGCGACCAGTACCAGGTCAAAACGGTTACCAATTTTCTCTACAGCGTCCTGAACAGTTACGCGTGCCATACTTAAAAAGCTCCACAGGTGAAGAAATGACTGGGCATGATACTGAAATCAGGTTCAGTCTGCCAACAATTTGCTGATTAAAGCGTCATGACGCTGCTTTTGGCGGCTCATGCGCAGACGTTCGGCGCGAATAATGGTCTTCAAATCGGTCAACGCGGTATCGAAGTCATCATTCACAATCAGGTAATCATATTCGGCGTAATGGCTCATTTCTGCAACAGCTTGCGCCATACGCTTTGCAATGACCTCTTCGCTGTCCTGACCGCGACCGCGTAGACGGCGGTCCAGTTCAATTTTGGACGGCGGTAAAATAAAGATACTCCGCGCGTGCGGCATCTTCTGGCGAATTTGCTGCGCGCCCTGCCAGTCGATATCGAGAAAAACATCGACACCGGTCGCCAGGACTTGCTCAATGGCCTCACGCGAAGTGCCATAGTAATTACCAAAAACTTCTGCGTGTTCGAGGAACGCATCTCTGCTAATCATTTCTTTAAATTCATCATGATTAACAAAGAAATAATGTTCACCGTGGACTTCACCAGGACGCGGTTGGCGTGTGGTGTGTGAAACAGAAACCTGGGTGTCATACAACGGTTGGGTTTTTAATAAAGCCTGAATCAGGCTGGATTTACCCGCGCCACTGGGGGCAGAAACAATATAAAGCGTGCCTTGAGCCATGAGTATCTTTCGTATGTGATTAGCGAAATAAAGCCTACATACGAGCTTATTATACACGGCGCGGCCATGTGACGTAGCCCTTGCTCACACTTTTTGCGCAAAGTTGTTGCGTTTTGCGTAGCTGCTTCCGCATTTGCCTGTGATTCACTGCAATAAAGACGATTCTCAGGAAGCGTCCTCGCAGACTCCGTTTTTGCCACTCGGCTTTGCTTTCATCACGTTGTATATCTGCCTGACTATCTACAGCGGAGGTGATGATGAAAGTATGGATGGCGATATTAATAAGTATCTTGTGCTGGCAATCATCGGCGTGGGCAGTCTGTCCGGCCTGGTCGCCAGCCAGAGCACAGGAAGAAATTTCCCGCCTGCAACAGCAAATAAAACAGTGGGACGATGACTACTGGAAGGAAGGGAAAAGTGAGGTGGAAGACGGTGTTTACGATCAGTTAAGCGCCCGTCTCACGCAGTGGCAACGCTGTTTTGGGAACGAGACTCGCGACGCTATGATGCCGCCTTTAAACGGTGCGGTTATGCATCCGGTTGCCCATACGGGTGTACGCAAAATGGCGGATAAAAACGCATTAAGTCTGTGGATGCGCGAACGTAGCGATCTTTGGGTGCAGCCAAAAGTTGATGGCGTTGCGGTAACCCTGGTTTATCGGGACGGGAAACTGAACAAAGCAATAAGTCGCGGTAATGGCCTGAAAGGCGAGGACTGGACGCAGAAAGTTCGCTTAATTTCCGCTGTGCCGCAAACCGTTAGCGGGCCTTTAGCCAACAGCACGCTTCAGGGGGAAATATTTCTCAAGCGTAAGGGGCATATCCAACAACAAATGGGGGGAATAAATGCCCGCGCAAAAGTTGCTGGCCTGATGATGCGCCAGGGGAATAGCGATACGCTAAACTCACTGGCTGTTTTTGTCTGGGCATGGCCGGATGGACCGCAGTTAATGACCGATCGTTTAAAGGAGCTGGCTACCGCAGGTTTTACTCTAACGCAGACGTATACCCGTGCGGTTAAAAATGCTGATGAGGTTGCGCACGTACGCAATGAGTGGTGGAAAGCAAAATTACCCTTCGTCACCGATGGCGTGGTTGTGCGAGCGGCGAAAGAACCCGAATCCCGTCATTGGCTACCGGGCCAGGCGGAGTGGCTGGTGGCCTGGAAATATCAACCTGTAGCTCAGGTTGCCGAAGTGAAGGCGATTCAGTTTGCGGTGGGTAAGAGCGGTAAAATATCGGTGGTTGCGTCACTCGCACCTGTCATGCTGGATGATAAAAAAGTCCAGCGGGTGAATATTGGTTCCGTCAGGCGCTGGCAGGAGTGGGATATTGCGCCTGGTGATCAGATCCTCGTCAGCCTTGCCGGTCAGGGTATTCCTCGCATTGATGATGTGGTCTGGCGCGGTGCAGAACGTACAAAACCGACACCACCAGAAAACCGCTTTAACTCGTTGACCTGCTACTTTGCTTCTGATGTTTGTCAGGAACAGTTCATTTCACGCTTAGTCTGGCTGGGGTCAAAACAGGTTCTGGGGCTTGATGGCATTGGTAAGGCCGGCTGGCGCGCCCTGCATCAGACTCATCGCTTTGAGCATATCTTTTCCTGGCTTTTATTAACGCCAGAGCAATTACAGAACACGCCGGGGATCGCGAAAAGTAAAAGTGCGCAGTTATGGCATCAGTTTAATCTGGCTCGTCAGCAGCCTTTTACTCGCTGGGTGATGGCAATGGGAATACCGCTAACCCGGGCGGCGCTTAATGCCAGTGATGAACGGTCCTGGTCGCAACTTTTATTGAGCACAGAACAGTTCTGGCAGCAGTTGCCGGGGACTGGATCGGGGCGCGCCAGACAGGTTATTGAATGGAAGGAAAATGCGCAAATCAAGAAGCTGGGCAGTTGGCTGGCTGCCCAGCAGATCACAGGTTTTGAACCTTAGTGACCTTCGTGGCTGTAGTAAAAGACCGGTAATCCCAGCTTAAGACGTAGCGCCAGTAAACGGGCAAAAAAGCCGAATACCAGGGTGGAGATAATCACCACATCATGGTTAGAAACATAGTGTTGCAGCGCGATGTACAGCACGGCGGAGGCAAATGAGACACCGGCATACAACTCTTTCTGGAATACCAGTGGGATGCGTTTACAGAACATATCGCGCAAAACGCCGCCAAATACGCCGGTCGTCACAGCTGCGACAACGGCAATGATCGGGCCGTGTCCCATATCCAGTGCAACCTGTGCGCCAATGATAGAAAAGACTACCAGTCCGAGCGCATCGAGCACCAGAAACACTTTGCGCAGGTAAGGCATTACAGGAGCAACGATAGTGGTGAGTACTGCGGCGGTAGCGACGATAATCACATATTCCGGGTGTTTGACCCAGCCGAGCGGATAGTGGCCCAGCAGAATATCGCGCACTGACCCTCCGCCAATTGCCGTGGCGGTCGCAATAATAATTACGCCAAATGTATCCATGCGCCGTCGTCCGGCCGCCAGCGCCCCCGTCATGGCTTCGGCAGTAATGCCAACCAAATACAAAATGTGTAACAGCATGGTTCTCTCCCTAAAAATCTGTCTGGAAGGGTAGCGATTTGTGCGCATTGTCACGATTGAGATTTTTTAAGGTGAGAGGAAATTGATAACTTGTAGTTATGTGAAATCGCTATTTTCTGTAGCGTAGATGCATTCTTCTGACTTCCTGTCTGAGAAAATGCATAAGAAAAAATAGGTTAAAATTGAGGAGTGGAAAAGAAAGGTGCAATGTTTAGCCATTGTGTTCACTGCACCTGGACCTTGGCTTACGCATCGGGTGTCTCAATCATCAAAAAGAGTTTTTAGTTTCTGCTATTTTTTCTCTGTAATTTTTACACTGTTTTCCAACTGCTTGATGCTGACCTGCGGGGTCGGCAACTCCTCAGGCATGGTTCCGCCAAGTTCCTGAATGGTTTGCCTCACCTTGCGACCCACGTCAAAGTGTGTGGTGTTAGCTTGCTGTTTTGAATTCACGCCATCCCGCTTGAGTTTTTCTTCTGTTTGGGTAGCTCGAAAGAGATTAGCCGCCAGTTCTGTTGAACCCATATGATCCAGGATCTTCTGACTCTTTTTCAGCCCCTTCCGCTGATGGATGGCTTTCTGATCTAATCCACCATACAGTCCCCGGTAACCATGATTCTGAAATATGGCGAAATCGATAGCTGTCGCTACCCCAGCTTGCTGCGCTGCCTCAACTAATTGTTTGTTATGTTCTTTCAACTCATTTCTCAGAAAAAGACGCTTTTCGTCTTCACGAAGTTGCCTGAAAGCTTCATCGTCAGCCAGCTCCTGCCGTCGGGTCTGGATAGCAAAATAAGTTTGCCCTGCCGCAATAACCGGTTTCGCAGGGTCGCCGTTTTGTACTACCAGGTAACAGGCATAGCGGGAGAGATGAACATCTTCAAGTTCTCGTTGAGCCCCTGAACCTAATACAACCATTTTGGTGGTTTCAACGAAATGGTCAGATGCAGCTTGATTGCTGGCTTCGCACGCTTGAGTCGCGCGGGCCAGTACCTTTTGAAAATTGCGCCAGTCCCGATAATCTAGTAACGGTGCCAATTCTCTCGCTGACCAAAATTCTTGCCCTTCAGTGCCATAATGCCGTATTTCTTCAAAAGGTTGATGATGTTCGTTCATTGCCCACTCCATGTGATATCGATTGCAAGGAAAGTAAGTTTACAACTGTGTTTATATACAGTTGTGAGTATCTCACGTTCTCAGTGTGCTGGGCAAAAAAACATCGCAAAATCTGGAGCAGGCACGCAAAACAGAATTGAAGTTGCGGGGAAGAAAAATGCCGCTCTGTTTGAGTGGGCGGCATTTGTGAAGGCTGAAAAGTAAGAATTGGCGTTACGAGTTATTCAATGTTCTGAATCTGCTCGCGCATCTGCTCAATCAACACTTTCAGCTCAATCGCGGAGTTTGTCACTTCGGCATTGATAGACTTCGAAGCAAGAGTGTTCGACTCGCGGTTGAACTCCTGCATCATAAAGTCCAGACGACGGCCAACCGCTTCTTTTTTCTTCAGAATGTTGTAGGTCTCTTTGACATGCGCTTCGAGGCGGTCCAGTTCTTCGGCAACGTCAATTCGTTGTGCCAGCAGAACCAACTCCTGCTCCAGACGGTTGTTTTCCAGTTGCACCTGAGCATCTTCCAGCTTCGCGACCAGACGCTCACGCTGCCATTGCAGGATTTCCGGCATATGGGCGCGGACTTTGACCACTTCGGCGGTGACGCCTTCCAGACGCTGCTCGATCAATGCTTTCAGCGCCTGACCTTCGGTTTCGCGCGCGACGATAAAGTCGTCCAGCGTACCATCCAACGCCGCGAGAATTTCAGCGGCAATCGCGTCGAGATCCTGCTCCTGGGCTGCCATCACGCCCGGCCAGCGTAGAATATCAACCGGGTTGATTTCCCCTTCATCACTCTGCATTTTTACCCAGTTCGCGGCGGTTACCAGCTGTTTAGCCAGTTTTTCGTTGAGGATCAGCTCACCTTGCGCGCTAACATCTGGCTCATAGCGCAGGGTACATTCCACTTTACCGCGCGTCAGGCGAGAACGAATACGCTCGCGAACGACAGGTTCAAGGCTACGGAACTGCTCCGGCAGACGAAAGTAAGTTTCCAGATAACGCTGGTTTACCGAGCGCATTTCCCAGGTTGCGCTCCCCCATTCACCCTTGATTTCACGCCGGGCGTAGGCGGTCATACTGCGGATCATAGACGTTCCTGTTTATAAAAGGAGAGGTGGAAGGATTATAGCCATCGATGCCTTGTCAGGATAGGAATAACCGCCGGAAGTCCGTATAATGCGCAGCCACATTTGTTTCAAGCCGGAGATTTCAATATGCGTCCAGCAGGCCGTAGCAATAATCAGGTGCGTCCCGTTACCCTGACTCGTAACTATACAAAACATGCAGAAGGCTCGGTGCTGGTCGAATTTGGCGATACCAAAGTGTTGTGTACCGCCTCTATTGAAGAAGGCGTGCCGCGCTTCCTGAAAGGTCAGGGCCAGGGTTGGATCACCGCAGAATACGGTATGCTGCCGCGTTCTACTCATACCCGTAATGCCCGTGAAGCGGCGAAGGGTAAGCAGGGCGGCCGCACGATGGAAATCCAGCGTCTGATCGCTCGTGCATTGCGCGCCGCGGTAGATTTGAAAGTCCTCGGTGAGTTTACCATTACGCTGGATTGTGACGTACTTCAGGCCGATGGCGGCACCCGCACTGCTTCTATCACCGGTGCTTGTGTTGCACTAGCCGATGCCCTGAATAAACTGGTTGAAAATGGCAAGCTGAAAACTAATCCAATGAAAGGGATGGTAGCCGCGGTTTCTGTCGGCATTGTCAACGGCGAAGCGGTTTGCGATCTGGAATACGTTGAAGACTCTGCCGCAGAGACCGACATGAACGTAGTGATGACCGAAGACGGGCGCATCATTGAAGTGCAGGGGACGGCAGAAGGCGAGCCGTTCACCCATGAAGAGTTACTCACCTTGTTGGCGCTGGCCCGAGGGGGAATCGAATCCATTGTAGCGACGCAGAAGGCGGCGCTGGCAAACTGATTTTTAAGGCGACTGATGAGTCGCCTTTTTTTTGTCTGTAGAAAAGTAAGATGAGGAGCGAAGGCATGAAACCATATCAGCGCCAGTTTATTGAATTTGCGCTTAGCAAGCAGGTGTTAAAGTTTGGCGAGTTTACGCTGAAATCCGGGCGCAAAAGCCCCTATTTCTTCAACGCCGGGCTGTTTAATACCGGGCGCGATCTGGCACTGTTAGGCCGTTTTTACGCTGAAGCATTGGTGGATTCCGGCATTGAGTTCGATCTGCTGTTTGGCCCTGCTTACAAAGGGATCCCGATTGCCACCACAACTGCCGTGGCGCTGGCGGAGCATCATGACCTGGACCTGCCGTACTGCTTTAACCGCAAAGAAGCAAAAGACCACGGTGAAGGCGGCAATCTGGTTGGTAGCGCGTTACAAGGACGCGTAATGCTGGTGGATGATGTGATCACCGCCGGAACGGCGATTCGCGAGTCGATGGAAATTATTCAGGCCAATGGCGCGACGCTTGCTGGCGTAATGATTTCGCTCGATCGTCAGGAACGGGGGCGCGGCGAGATTTCGGCAATTCAGGAAGTTGAGCGTGATTACAACTGCAAAGTGATCTCTATCATCACCCTGAAAGACCTGATTGCTTACCTGGAAGAGAAGCCGGAAATGGCGGAACATTTGGCGGCGGTTAAGGCCTATCGCGAAGAGTTCGGCGTTTAAAGAAACTCGCCGGATGAAAAGTCATCCGGCGTCATATTACTGCAACTGTGCGGCAATTAGCGGCCAGCGGGCGTCAAAATCATCCGTCGGGCGGTATTTAAACTCGCTGCGGACAAAACGTGACAGCATACCTTCACAGAAGGCCAGGATCTGGCTTGCCAGCAGGGTTTCATCCGTCGCGTAGCCTTCGCCCTCACGCATTCTCTTTTCGCGCAATACCTGACGCAACTGCGCTTCAATACGCTCGAATAGCTGGTTGATGCGCCCTTGCAGGCGATCCTGTTCAAACATTAGCGCATGACCAGTGAGGATGCGGGTCAGGCCAGGATTACGCTCACCAAAACCGAGAAGCAGCAACACAATCAGACGCAGGCGCGCTGTGGTGTCCTTCTCATCTTTCAGAATCAGATTGATGCGAGTAATCAGGCTATCTTCGATAAACTCAATCAGGCTATCGAACATGCGGGTCTTACTGGGGAAGTGGCGATACAGTGCCGCTTCGGAAACGCCGACAGAGGCGGCCAGTTTTGCCGTCGTGATACGTTGGCTTCCATCGCTGGATTCCAGCATCAGCGCCAGAGACTGAAGTATTTCCTCGCGACGGTTCCTTTTCGCAGTTTGTTTTTCTGCCATGTTACAAAATACCCCTGAAAATAAGCACTTGCCAGGCGGCACCCACGCTATGACCGCAAACGAAATGTTTGCGGCTATGTTATGACGTTATTCGGATGCGTATGTGTTACTGACGACCAGAGTGACCAAAGCCGCCTTCACCGCGGTCGGTGGCGTCGAAATCTTCCACCAGATTAAATTCAGCCTGTACTACCGGAACAAAAATCATCTGGGCGATGCGTTCGCCTGGTTGAATGGTGAAGCTGTCCTGACCACGGTTCCACACGGAAATCATCAACTGGCCCTGATAGTCAGAATCGATCAATCCTACCAGGTTACCAAGCACGATACCGTGCTTATGTCCCAATCCGGAGCGCGGCAGCATCATTGCCGCCAGTGAAGGATCGGCAATATGAATCGCCAGCCCGGTCGGAACCAGCGTAGTGTCACCCGGAGCCAGTTCTACGGCGTCGTCGAGACAGGCACGCAGGTCAAGTCCGGCAGAGCCAGAGGTGGCATAAGTCGGGAGCGGAAATTCCTTCCCAACGCGCGGGTCCAGAATCTTAACGTCGATTTTTTTCATCATAACGGGTCACGATCTCGTCGAGTAATAATTGGCCAAGGAGCTCTTTGCGCTCAAGCGGTAAGACTTTATCTCCGTCCTGCCAGAAAAGGTGTAATGCGTTGTTGTCGCTGTTAAATCCTTGAGTTGGCTGGGAAACATCGTTCGCGCAGATCAGATCAAGGTTTTTACGGATACGTTTTTGCCGAGCGTATTCTTCCACATTATTTGTTTCGGCGGCAAATCCAACGACGTAGGGTCGATGGTCTTTTAGTGCGGCAACGCCTGCGACGATATCGGGGTTTTTAACCATTTTTATTGTTAATTCATCACCCTGCGTGGCCTGCTTTTTGATTTTTTCTGGGGCCACGGTAGCTGCGCGATAATCCGCCACGGCGGCGCAACCGATAAAAATATTTTGCTGCTGTACAGATGCATTCACGGCGGCTTCCATTTCCAGCGCGGTCATCACATCAACACGTTTAACAAACGGTGGCGTCGGTAGCGAAACCGGACCTGATACCAGCGTGACGTTCGCGCCACGACGGGCAGCGGCGGCGGCGATAGCAAAACCCATCTTGCCGGAGCTGTGATTAGAGATATAACGCACCGGATCGAGCGGTTCACGCGTCGGGCCGGCGGTAATCATAATGTTCAGATGTTTCAGGTCGTTGACGGGCGAAAAATGCGCCACCGCCATATCCACAATGGTTAACGGATCGAGCATTCGCCCAGGGCCGATATCACCACAAGCCTGACTGCCACTGTCTGGCCCCCAGATGAGCAAACCACGGGAAGCAAGTACCTCTAAATTATGCTGCGTGGCGGCGGCACGGTACATCTGCTGGTTCATGGCGGGGAGCACGGCTACAGGCGCAGGTGTGGCCAGACAAATCGTCGATACCAGATCATTCGCCATTCCGGCAGCAACACGGGCAATCAAATCTGCCGTGGCAGGGGCGAGAATCACTAAATCAGCCCATTTACCCAGCTCAATATGGCCCATAGCGGCTTCGGCTGCCGGGTCCAGCAGACTGTCGGAAACGGGATAACCAGAAACCGCCTGCAAGCTAAGTGGGGTGATAAAGGCTTTTGCCGCTTCGGTCATGGCTACGCGGACGTCGGCCCCGCGATCGCGCAAACGACGCACCAGTTCAGGGGTTTTATAGGCAGCAATACCGCCGCTGACGCCGAGAACGATTTTTTTACCGGCCAGGCTCATGATGATTTTTCCTGTTGGGTGACACCAGAAGTTGGCGATTTTATCACAATACTTTTGTTGTCGTGCCTTCACCTGAGAATCACTTTGCGAGGCGCTTTCCAGGATTGAAAACTGGCCGTCGATTTAACGGAACGGCTATGACAGGATGCGAGCACCACAAAGGAGGTGAAGGTGAAAAACAATGCACAGCTGTTGATGCCGCGCGAAAAAATGCTGAAGTTTGGTATTAGCGCCTTAACGGATGTCGAGCTGCTGGCGCTATTTCTGCGTACCGGAACGCGCGGTAAAGATGTATTAACCCTGGCAAAAGAGATGCTGGAGAATTTCGGCTCTCTTTATGGCTTGTTAACCTCTGAATATGAACAGTTTAGTGGCGTTCATGGAATTGGCGTGGCGAAATTCGCCCAGTTAAAGGGGATTGCCGAACTGGCGCGGCGTTACTACAACGTGCGGATGCGTGAAGAAAGCCCTTTACTCAGCCCGGAGATGACGAGGGAATTTTTACAAAGCCAGCTTACGGGCGAGGAGCGGGAGATCTTTATGGTGATCTTTCTCGACTCACAACACCGGGTTATAACGCATAGCCGTCTTTTTTCCGGCACGCTAAACCATGTTGAAGTCCATCCTCGGGAAATTATCCGCGAAGCGATAAAAATAAATGCCTCGGCGCTGATCCTTGCACATAATCACCCTTCGGGTTGTGCTGAACCCAGTAAAGCGGATAAACTCATTACTGAACGGATAATAAAGAGTTGTCAGTTCATGGATTTACGCGTGCTCGACCATATCGTGATTGGGCGTGGAGAGTATGTTTCTTTTGCCGAACGCGGCTGGATTTAACCCGCTATGCGCGATCCTTCGGGATCTTTGTCTGTTCGGGACTTGAGCACATCGCTGAGTCAGCGTATACTACGCCACCTTTGAGAATCTCGGGTTTGGCATTTGGGCCTGGCAATCGAGAGTTCACATAGAACTGCGATGACCGGGCTGTAAAGCCTGACGAGGCGCCAATACCCCATACGAAGCTCGAGCTAATTTGATTTTTGGAGAATAGACATGTCCCGAGTCTGCCAAGTTACTGGCAAGCGTCCGGTGACCGGTAACAACCGTTCCCACGCACTGAACGCGACTAAACGCCGTTTCCTGCCGAACCTGCACTCTCACCGTTTCTGGGTTGAGAGCGAGAAGCGTTTTGTCACCCTGCGCGTATCTGCTAAAGGTATGCGTGTAATCGATAAAAAAGGCATCGATACAGTTCTGGCTGAACTGCGTGCCCGTGGCGAAAAGTACTAAGTACTTAGAGGAAATAAATCATGGCTAAAGGTATTCGTGAGAAAATCAAGCTGGTTTCTTCTGCTGGTACTGGTCACTTCTATACCACTACGAAGAACAAACGTACTAAGCCGGAAAAACTGGAACTGAAAAAATTCGATCCAGTTGTTCGCCAGCACGTGATCTACAAAGAAGCGAAAATCAAATAATTCTCGCTTTGATGTAACGAAAAACCTCGCTCCGGCGGGGTTTTTTGTTATCTGCTTGCCCCCATATTGACTGCATCTGTTCATTCCTGGAGATGCTATGCCTGAATTACCCGAAGTTGAAACCAGCCGTCGCGGCATAGAACCGCATCTCGTTGGTGCAACCATTCTTCATGCGGTGGTGCGCAACGGACGCTTGCGCTGGCCGGTTTCAGAAGAGATCTACCGTTTAAGCGACCAACCAGTGCTTAGCGTGCAGCGGCGGGCTAAATATCTGCTGCTGGAGCTGCCTGAGGGCTGGATTATCATTCATTTGGGGATGTCTGGCAGCCTGCGCATCCTTCCAGAAGAACTTCCCCCTGAAAAGCATGACCATGTTGATTTGGTGATGAGCAACGGTAAAGTGCTGCGCTACACCGATCCGCGCCGCTTTGGTGCCTGGCTGTGGACCAAAGAGCTGGAAGGGCACAACGTGCTGGCCCATCTTGGACCGGAGCCGCTTAGCGACGATTTCAACGGTGAGTACCTGCATCAGAAGTGCGCGAAGAAAAAAACGGCGATTAAACCATGGCTGATGGATAACAAGCTGGTGGTAGGGGTAGGGAATATCTATGCCAGCGAATCTCTGTTTGCTGCGGGGATCCATCCGGATCGGCTGGCGTCATCACTGTCGCTGGCAGAGTGTGAATTGTTAGCTCGGGTGATTAAAGCGGTGTTGCTGCGTTCGATTGAGCAGGGTGGTACAACTCTGAAAGATTTTCTGCAAAGTGATGGTAAACCGGGCTATTTCGCGCAGGAATTGCAGGTTTACGGGCGAAAAGGCGAGCCGTGTCGGGTGTGCGGTACGCCAATTGTGGCGACTAAACATGCGCAGCGGGCAACGTTTTATTGTCGGCAGTGCCAGAAGTAATTGATGCGAGCCGGATGGCATACCATCCGGCATAAACGCTACGCTAACTTCGCCATCAGCGCCTGATGGACATTCTCCGGCAGGAAATGTGTGACATCGCCCTGATGGCGCGCCACCTCTTTCACCAACGATGAAGAGATAAACGACCACTCTTTCGACGGCATCAGAAACACACTTTCCAGTTCCGGCATTAAGTGGCGATTCATATGCGCCAGCTGCATTTCATATTCAAAATCCGCCACCGCACGCAGGCCACGAATCAGCACCGTAGCGTGTTGATTCCGGGCGAAGTTCGCCATCAAATCACTAAACCCGACCACTTCCACGTTCCCCAGATGCGCGGTTGCCTGCTGTGCCAGCGCCACACGCTCTTCCAGAGTAAACATCGGTTTTTTACTGGGGCTGGCAGCAATCGCCAGAATAACGTGATCGAACATTTGCGTGGCGCGCGTCACGATATCGATATGACCATTGGTAATGGGATCGAAAGTACCCGGATAAATCGCCCGTTTTTGCATAACAACCTCAATGCGTTTTCGGTGGCAGATAAGGTTCCAGCAGTTGAAGCAGACGCTGTAGCGCGCCCTGGTTTTGATACAGTACTTCAACGGCATGACGGCCATAGAAACTACGGTAATCGGCGTCGGTGAGTAAAGAGGAAACCTCTTTTGCAAGCGACGTGGCATCGGTAACGGTAATCAGCCCGCTTGCCTGCTCCAGCCGCGCGCAAATGTCTTTAAAGTTAAAAGTATGCGGCCCCATCAATACCGGAATAGCGTGTGCGGCAGCTTCCAGCGGATTATGCCCACCACGTTCAACCAGTGAACCGCCAACAAAGGCGAGATCGGCAATGCCATACAGTAACATCAACTCGCCCATCGTATCGCCAACCACAACCTGCGTGCTGGTGGAGGGGACTTCCCCTGAAGATCGTGTGATATAGCTTAGTCCAGCCTGGCGGACAAGGTTAATCGCATCCGGGAAGCGTTCCGGATGACGGGGTACCAGGATGAGCAATAAATTCGGGAATTGCTGTAACAATGCCTGATGTGCGGCGATCACCACACTCTCTTCGCCTTCATGAGTGCTGGTGGCAATCCATACCGGGCGGTGTGGTGCCCACTGGAGGCGCAGCGTCACGGCTTTAGCAGCCAACTGCGGCGTTACAGAAATATCGAATTTCAGGCTACCGGTAACGGTCACCTGATTATTTTTTGCGCCCAGCGCCACAAAACGTGCACCATCTTCTTCATTTTGGGCGGCAATCAGCGTAATACGACGCAGCAAGCGGCGGACGAATTTACCCAGTTTGGCATAACCTGCGGCCGAGCGGGCAGAGAGTCGCGCGTTAGCGATCACCAGCGGAATTTTACGTTTATGTAGCGCCGCAATCAGGTTAGGCCATAGTTCGGTTTCCATAATCAACACCAGTTTAGGGTCGACTTTATTCAGGAAACGGTTGAGTGCATCGGGCAGGTCATACGGCAGATAAACGTGCTGAACATCCTTCCCGAAAGCCGATTGTACGCGCTCCGAACCGGTTGGAGTCATGGTTGTTACGGTAATCGGTAAATCAGGATAACGATGACGCAGTGCGCGCACCAACGGGATCGCCGCCAGAGTTTCACCGACGGAGACGGAGTGCAGCATAATGCCGCCTGGTTTTAGCGGATAGCGGTAAAAACCGTAACGTTCACCCCAGCGTTTTCGATAGGCCGGAGCCTTACGTCCGCGCACCCAGAGCCGTATCCAGATCAGCGGCTGAATAAGGTAGAGAAGGGCGGTGTAAAGCAATTCGAGCATAGTAAATAGCTGACTTATGGATGTGCTGGGGATTCTATGTATTTAGCTGTGGCTTTACCATTACTTTTCCCGTTTTTGACTTAAATAGCAATTTACCCGCCAATTCTTGCTGAACATCTATACTTTTTTTGTATTTTTATGCGATTCATTGATTTCTGCAGTACGTGCAGGAAGGAATCGCAGAGCAACAGTAAAAGAATATGGTTGCTAATGATTTTATTTGATTGATTTCTTTATTGAAAATCAACAATGTGCTTAAAAATCATTCGGGTCGGATTGCCGCGAAAGAAGTGATACACTAGCGCGTCAATATCAGTGCGGTATCAGTATTCAGGTAGCTGTTGAGCCTGGGGCGGTAGCGTGCTTTTTCTGCTTCACCTTAATCGGATAATCTCAACAAAAAGAGTTACTTGTGGATAAGCCATTTCGAAGAATTTTGCTCATTAAGATGCGTTTTCATGGGGATATGTTATTAACTACTCCCGTCATTAGTTCGCTGAAAAAAAATTACCCTGACGCAAAAATCGATGTGCTGCTTTATCAGGACACCATCCCGATCCTGTCTGAAAATCCAGAGATTAACGCGCTCTACGGCATAAAAAATAAAAAAGCAAAAGCCTCAGAAAAAATTGCCAACTTTTTCCATCTCATCAAGATATTACGTGCCAATAAGTATGACCTTATCGTTAATCTTACCGATCAATGGATGGTTGCTATACTGGTTCGCTTATTAAATGCCCGTGTGAAAATTTCCCAGGATTATCATCATCGGCAGTCTGCTTTTTGGCGTAATAGTTTCACTCATTTGGTGCCGTTGCAGGGTGGAAATGTGGTGGAAAGTAACTTATCCGTGCTGACGCCATTGGGACTTGAATCGTTGGTGAAGCAGACAACCATGAGTTACCCGCCTGCAAGCTGGAAACGTATGCGTCGCGAACTTGATCACGCTGGTGTTGGACAAAATTATGTGGTTATCCAACCTACGGCGCGGCAAATCTTCAAATGCTGGGACAACGCCAAGTTTTCCGCTGTGATTGATGCCTTACATGCTCGTGGTTATGAAGTCGTTCTGACTTCCGGCCCAGATAAAGACGATCTGGCCTGCGTCAATGAAATTGCCCAGGGATGCCAGACGCCACCAGTAACGGCGCTGGCCGGAAAGGTGACCTTCCCGGAACTTGGTGCGTTAATCGATCATGCGCAGCTGTTTATTGGCGTTGATTCCGCACCGGCGCATATTGCCGCTGCAGTTAATACGCCGCTGATATCGCTGTTTGGTGCGACAGACCATATTTTCTGGCGTCCCTGGTCAAATAACATGATTCAATTCTGGGCGGGAGATTACCGGGAAATGCCAACGCGCGATCAGCGTGACCGAAATGAGATGTATCTTTCGGTTATTCCGGCGGCAGATGTCATTGCTGCTGTCGATAAATTACTGCCCTCCTCCACGACAGGTACGTCGTTATGATCGTTGCTTTTTGTTTATATAAATATTTTCCCTTTGGCGGTTTGCAGCGCGATTTTATGCGCATTGCTCAGACAGTCGCCGCCCGAGGTCATCATGTTCGGGTTTATGCCCAGTCGTGGGAAGGCGAATGCCCTGATGTATTTGAACTGATCAAAGTGCCGGTTAAATCGCATACCAATCACGGGCGCAATGCGGAGTATTTTGCCTGGGTGCAAAAACATTTACGTGAACATCCCGTCGATAGAGTCGTTGGATTCAACAAAATGCCGGGGCTGGACGTTTATTATGCCGCTGATGTTTGTTATGCCGAGAAAGTAGCGCAGGAGAAAGGCTTTTTCTATCGCCTGACGTCACGTTATCGCCATTATGCCGCCTTTGAGCGGGCAACCTTCGAACAGGGCAAGCCGACACAGCTGCTGATGCTGACAGATAAGCAAATCGCCGATTTCCAGAAACATTATCAGACTGAAGCGGAGCGTTTTCATATTCTGCCACCGGGGATTTATCCTGATCGTAAATATAGTCAGCAACCAGCGAATAGCCGTGAAATCTTCCGTAAGAAGAATGGAATAACCGAACAACAATATTTATTGTTGCAGGTCGGTTCAGACTTCACGCGTAAAGGTGTCGATCGTTCCATTGAAGCACTTGCTTCGTTACCGGATTCGCTGCGCCACAACACATTACTATATGTTGTTGGGCAGGATAAACCGCGAAAATTTGAGGCGCTGGCAGAAAAACGCGGCGTGCGCAGTAATGTTCACTTCTTCTCGGGGCGCAACGATGTCTCGGAATTAATGGCGGCGGCGGATTTATTACTTCATCCTGCCTACCAGGAAGCGGCGGGAATTGTGTTGCTGGAAGCGATAACTGCAGGATTACCGGTACTAACAACAGCCGTTTGTGGCTATGCGCATTATATTGTCGACGCCAATTGCGGCGAGGCTATTGCTGAGCCATTCCGCCAGGAAACATTGAATGAGATTTTACGCAAAGCGTTAACGCAATCTTCATTGCGCCAGGCCTGGGCGGAAAATGCGCGACATTATGCTGATACACAAGATTTATACAGTCTGCCAGAGAAAGCGGCGGACATCATAACGGGTGGTCTGGATGGTTGAACTTAAAGAGCCGTTTGCCACGTTATGGCGCGGTAAAGATCCTTTTGAGGAAGTTAAAATCTTGCAGGGTGAGGTATTTCGTGAACTGGAAACTCGCCGCACTCTGCGCTTTGAAATGGCGGGCAAAAGCTATTTTCTCAAATGGCATCGCGGCACGACCCTGAAAGAGATAATCAAAAATTTACTCTCATTGCGGATGCCAGTATTAGGCGCAGACCGCGAATGGAATGCGATTCATCGACTGCGGGATGTCGGCGTTGATACTATGTATGGGGTGGCATTCGGCGAAAAAGGCATTAATCCGCTGACCAGAACCTCGTTTATTATTACCGAAGATCTGACACCAACCATCAGTCTGGAAGATTACTGTGCTGACTGGGCGACCAACCCACCAGATGTTCGCGTAAAGCGTATGCTTATTAAGCGTGTCGCGACGATGGTGCGCGATATGCATGCTGCGGGCATTAACCACCGTGACTGTTATATCTGTCATTTCCTGCTGCACTTGCCTTTTTCCGGTAAGGAAGAGGAGTTAAAAATTTCAGTAATTGACCTGCACCGGGCGCAGCTTCGCACGCGCGTTCCACGTCGTTGGCGCGATAAAGATCTTATTGGGCTTTATTTTTCTTCGATGAATATCGGCCTGACTCAGCGGGATATCTGGCGGTTTATGAAAGTGTATTTTGTCGCCCCGCTTAAAGACATTCTCAAGCAGGAACAAGGGCTGCTGTCGCAAGCAGAAGAAAAAGCCACAAAAATCAGGGAAAGAACGATTCGAAAATCGTTGTAATTTCCGGAGAGAAATATGAGTGCCCACTATTTTAATCCACAAGAGATGATCAATAAGACAATCATCTTCGATGAAAGGCCAGCGGCGTCAGTGGCATCATCATTCCATGTTGCTTATGGCATTGATAAAAACTTTCTTTTTGGTTGTGGTGTTTCAATCACGTCAGTTTTGTTACATAACAACGACGTGAGTTTTGTTTTCCACGTTTTTATTGATGATATCCCTGAAGCCGATATCCAGCGTTTAGCCCAATTGGCGAAAAGCTATCGTACCTGTATCCAGATCCATCTGGTAAATTGTGAACGGCTTAAGGCATTACCGACGACCAAAAATTGGTCTATTGCCATGTATTTCCGTTTTGTAATTGCAGATTACTTTATTGATCAACAAGATAAGATCCTTTACCTGGATGCTGATATCGCCTGTCAGGGAAACTTAAAGCCGCTGATAACAATGGATCTTGCCAATAACGTTGCTGCTGTTGTTACTGAACGCGATGCTAACTGGTGGTCGTTACGGGGTCAAAGTCTGCAGTGTAATGAACTTGAAAAGGGTTACTTTAATTCAGGTGTCCTGTTAATTAATACACTAGCGTGGGCGCAGGAGTCCGTTTCTGCTAAAGCGATGTCGATGCTTGCTGATAAAGCCATCGTTTCCCGTTTAACCTATATGGATCAAGATATCCTTAATCTTATCCTGTTAGGGAAAGTTAAACTCATTGATGCTAAATACAATACGCAGTTTAGTTTAAATTATGAATTAAAAAAATCATTTGTTTGTCCAATTAATGATGAAACCGTATTAATTCATTATGTCGGCCCGACAAAACCCTGGCATTACTGGGCCGGTTATCCAAGTGCGCAACCTTTTATCAAAGCCAAAGAAGCATCGCCCTGGAAAAATGAACCGTTAATGCGGCCAGTTAACTCAAACTATGCTCGTTATTGCGCGAAGCATAATTTTAAACAAAATAAACCAATTAACGGGATAATGAATTATATTTATTATTTTTATTTAAAGATAATAAAATGAAATTGAGAAAAGTTAAATGAATGAATTTATAAAAGAACGGTTTTCGTATTTAGCAGATAATAAAAAAGAAAACGCCCCAGAGCTAAATGTTTCCTACGGTATCGATAAGAATTTTTTGTATGGTGCTGGCGTTTCAATTTCTTCCGTTTTGATTAATAATTCAGATATTAATTTTGTCTTTCATGTTTTCACTGATTATGTGGATGATGATTATTTAAAGTCATTTAATGAAACAGCAAAACAATTTAATACCTCAATTATTGTATATTTAATTGACCCCAAATACTTTGCTGATCTGCCGACGTCACAGTTTTGGTCGTACGCGACATACTTCAGGGTATTGTCCTTTGAATATCTGAGTGAAAGTATTTCCACACTGCTGTATCTGGATGCCGATGTCGTTTGTAAAGGAAGTCTGAAACCTCTCACAAAAATTATATTTAAAGATGAGTTTGCTGCGGTTATTCCTGACAATGATAGTACTCAGGCGGCATGTGCAAAACGTCTTAACATTCCCGAAATGAATGGACGTTATTTCAATGCAGGCGTTATCTATGTCAATCTTAAAAAATGGCATGAAGCAAATTTGACACCGTATTTACTCACGCTTTTACGAGGGGAAACTAAATATGGCTCTCTTAAATATTTAGATCAGGATGCGTTGAATATCGCATTTAATATGAATAATATCTACCTCGCGAAGGATTTTGATACTATTTATACCCTGAAAAACGAACTTCATGATCGTAGTCATCGAAAGTATCAGCAAACCATTACAGATAAAACAGTATTGATTCACTATACAGGGATAACTAAACCATGGCATAGCTGGGCTGGATATCCGTCTGCATCATACTTTAATATCGCGCGTGAACAATCTCCCTGGAAGAAATATCCTCTTAAAGAGGCGCGGACTGTTGCAGAAATGCAGAAACAATATAAGCATCTGTTTGCCCATGGTGAGTATATTAAAGGTATAACTTCATTAATTAAGTACAAGCTTAAGAAATAAATTACTCTTATGATTACAAGTATACGCTATCGCGGCTTCTCATTTTATTACAAAGATAACGATAATAAATATAAAGAAATCTTTGATGAAATACTGGCCTATAATTTTAAAACAGTAAAAGTATTACGTAATATTGATGATACCAAAGTATCGTTGATTGATACGAAATATGGTCGCTATGTTTTTAAAGTCTTTGCCCCGAAAACGAAAAGGAATGAACGTTTTTTAAAATCTTTTGTAAAAGGTGACTACTATCAGAATTTGATCGTTGAAACCGATCGTGTCAGAAGTGCAGGTCTTACTTTTCCTAATGATTTTTATTTTCTGGCTGAGCGTAAAATTTTCAACTATGCCAGTGTTTTTATCATGCTTATCGAGTATGTCGAGGGCGTAGAGCTCAATGATATGCCGATTATTCCAGAAGATGTTAAAGCAGAAATTAAGGCTTCAATGGAAAAATTGCATGCCTTAAATATGCTATCGGGCGACCCACACCGGGGTAACTTTATCGTTAGTAAAGATGGTGTCAGGATAATTGACCTATCCGGTAAAAGCTGTACGGCAGAGCGGAAAGCCCGTGATCGTCTGGCCATGGAACGTCACCTGGGTATTGCCAACGAAATAAAAGATTATGGCTACTATTCAGTAATCTACAGAACCAAACTACGCAAATTTATTAAAAAATTAAAAGGCAAAGCGTAAACCACACAGTCAAAACGGAACCAACATGGATTTATTAGCTGAGAGTATTACTGAAGTCGCTGTCTCTGGGGAAATTGCTAACACCGATCGTGTGTTAAATATCGCTTACGGTATTGACCGCAACTTTTTATTTGGTGCGGCAGTATCTATGCAATCAGTTGTTATGCATAACCCGGACCTTGCGGTTAAGTTTCATCTCTTTACTGACTACATTGATGAAGATTATCTACAACGTGTTAATGCTTTTACCAGCAAAAATGCTAACGTTGAAGTAAGAATTTATAAAGTATCCAGTGCCTTTATTGATATCTTCCCCAGCCTGAAACAGTGGTCTTATGCAACATTCTTCCGTTTAGTTGCGTTCCAGTATCTGAGTGAAACTATTGAAAATCTGTTATATATCGATGCAGATGTCATCTGTAAAGGCTCATTAGCTGGATTGCTTGATATTAATTTTGATGGCGATAAGTTCGCAGCTGTTATTAAAGATGTGCCTTTTATGCAGGAAAAACCAGCGAAGCGTCTGGCTATAGAGGGACTTCCAGGGAATTATTTCAACGCCGGTGTAGTATATCTGCAGCTTGAAGCATGGGCGAAAAATGATTTTATGAATAAAGCCATTGCTATGCTGGCAAGTGACCCGCAGCACACGAAATATAAATGCCTTGATCAGGATATTTTAAATATTCTGTTCTTTGGTCATTGTATTTTTATTAGCGGCGATTATGATTGCTTTTATGGCATTGACTATGAGTTAAAAAATAAAAGCGATGAAGATTATAAAAAGACCATTACCGATGATACTAAGCTGATTCATTATGTTGGCGTAACGAAGCCCTGGAACGACTGGACGAATTATCCCTGCCAGAAGTATTTTAATGAGGCTTATCAGGCTTCTTGCTGGAATGATGTGGCGTTTATTCCAGCCACGAATGAAAAGCAGTATCAAGTGAAATACCAACATGCAAAGAAAAATGGTGATACGTTTAACGCTTTTATTTACTTCATTAAATTCAAATTAAATAAGTATAAAAGAAAACTATTTGGGCAATAAAAATCATGGATGTCTGAGATACAATAATAATTAAGGATGAGTACTATCATATTTTATTAGTTCAGGCAAGAGAACACGATGAGCAATGATTACCCTTTAGTGTCCATAATAATACCGACGTATAATTCATCTGATTACATTACTGAAACTCTAACGAAATTAGAAAAACAAACTTACCCAAATTTTGAAATTGTTATTGTTAATGATGGTTCTAAAGATAACACATCAAATGTTTTGAGAGAGTATGGGTTAACCCACTCTCGATTAATTATTATCAATAAAGAAAATGGCGGCGTTTCGTCTGCCAGGAATACAGGTATCCGCAAGGCGCAAGGACAGTTTATATGTTTTATGGATGATGATGATGAGATAGATCCTAACTATCTGCTGAAGATGTATTCCAGACAACATGAGACGGGAGGGGATGCGATTTATTGTGGGCTTTATGGACATCATATAAAAAATGGTGTTACTTACTCACCTATAAATACAGAGTTTAATGAAGGGTCTTTACTTTTCGATTTTTTTTATAAAAAGGTCAGATTCCATATAGGGTGCTTGTTTATAAGAAAACAACTCCTGGAAGATAATAATCTTTTTTTTGATGAAGATTTACGACTAGGAGAAGATCTGGATTTTATCTATCGACTGCTAATTACATGCGATATGTATGCGGTTCCATATTATATGTATAAGCATAACTATAGAGAAAATTCCTTAATGAACTCATGTAGAACCATCATTCATTATCGACATGAGTCATTTGCGCACGAAAGAATCTACTCTTCTGTGATGCAGTTATACAAAGGTAACCGGAAAGAAGAAATTCATACATTATTGAGTAAAAATAGAACTTATCATAAAACTCGTTATTTATGGAATGTTCTACTTAATGGCGATTTTGAATTATTAAATCAATTAGTTGAAAGCAATGAAAAAGAATTGAAAGATTGTAATCTTCTTGGCAAGAGAGATAAGAGGCGAGCAAAAATATTAGCATCAAAAAACTATATTCTCTGGAGGATGGTAAGACTGGTAAATAGAAAAAAGAATAAACGTTAGGTCTTGCATTAAATAACCCATCCTCGTAGCATAGGTTGAAATTATATGTCGTTTTGTTGGAATGAAATTAACTCTGGTGTCAAGTCTTTAATTCTCATATTATGTATGTTGTCTTTAATGACTTTGTCTTTGTGGGATGATGTTGCAACAAAGTTTCTTCATGCAGCTGGAATTATATCTGCATTATATTTTCTAGCGACACCAAAAAAAACAATAACTAATAATCCTACTTTGTTAATTTTCATCTCATTATGTCTTTTGGGTATCGTTAATATCATCTGGTATTCACATTATAAAGTTTCAGGCTCGGTTTATACCAATGCATATCGTGGCCCAATGGAAACTGGAAAAATTGCCTTGTGTAGTGCTTTTATTTTCTTAGTTCTTTTTGCTAAAGATGAGATGAGAACCAAAATAAAATTTGGGAAACTAATTTTGTTCGCATCCTTGGCAACGCAGTTACTTTTTTTTGCGCATGCCATGTGGCAACATTTCTATTTAAACGTCGACCGTGTTGCATTATCAGCTTCCCACGCTACAACAGCAGGCTACATCATCCTTTTCCCTTCTTTACTGGCATCAATTCTCATTTTAAAATCCGACTTTAGACATAAAACAACATTATATACAATTAACTTCATGCTTAGCTTATGTGCTGTTATAGTAACTGAAACGCGTGCAGCCATATTAGTGTTTCCATTCTTTGCGTTACTATTAATCGTAATGGATAGTTATATTAATAAGCGAATTAATTATAAGTTATATTGTTTTATTGCGATTGCATTATTAGCAGGTATGTTTTCTTTTAAAGATACATTACTTACGAGAATGAATGACTTAAATAGGGATTTAGTTAATTATTCGCATGATAATACCAGAACTTCGGTCGGTGCCCGTCTGGCAATGTATGAAGTTGGTTTAAAAACATATTCTCCAATAGGACAATCACTGGAAAAACGTGCGGAAAAAATACATGAACTAGAAGAAAAAGAGCCTAGATTAAGTGGCGCTTTACCCTATGTAGATTCTCATTTACATAACGATCTCATAGATACGTTATCAACGCGTGGCATTCCTGGAGTAGTATTAACAATTTTAGCCTTTTCAGCAATACTCATATATGCCTTAAGAACTGCAAAAGAACCTTATATTTTAATCTTACTTTTTTCACTACTGGTAGTAGGCCTAAGTGATGTAATACTCTTTTCTAAACCGGTTCCGACTGCTGTGTTTGTCACCATAATATTGCTTTGTGCTTATTTTAAAGCACAATCAGACCAATGTTTATTAGAGAAGTAATGAATATGTGAAATAAAATCAGCAAGGAAGCTGATTTTATTTCAAAATTATCTATTAAAGAGTTGTAATTTAAATCATGGCAGCGTTTTCTTCAATGAACCGCTTAACAGCATTTGCTGTCAATTGAGACAACTCATTCCCCGGAGCCCTACAAACCATCTGATTCTTCCCATACCCACCAATTAATCCCGGATCGGTAGGTCCATAAACCGTGATATTGGGTCTATCCAGTGCCGCCGTTAAATGGCTTAACCCCGTATCCACCGACACTACAAATTTAGCCCCGGCCAGTACGCGGGCAACGCCTTCCAGACTCATCTTCGGCAATACTTCAACATAAGCAAATCCTTCCGCCAGTCGTTTCGCCCGTTCTTCCTCATGCGGCGCGCCCCACGGAAGTTTAATCCGTATTCCTGAATCAGCCAGTAAACCAATCAATTCTCGCCAGTGTTCTTCCGGCCAGTGTTTATCATCTCGGGTTGTTGCATGAAGAAATACGGCATATTCGCCAGCATCTGTAGGCAGGTTCGTCAGGAAATGCTGTGCGATAGCATAATCGCCCTGGGTTTGTGGTTTGCTATAGCCCAGACTTTTGGCAAACAGTTCGCGGGTGCGTTCTACGGCGTGCTGCTGTTTTGCAATATGATGTTTACGATTGTAAAACAGGCTGGCTAACGGTTCGCGAGCGGTTTGCCAGTCCATTCCATGCTTTACGCCATGCGCCAGACGCGTCACCAGCGCCGCGCTTTTTACCAGCCCCTGGGCGTCGATAACTGCGTCATAGTTCTTTGCTTGTAGCGCTTCACGAAACGCTTTGCGTTCAGCTTTTATGGGGGCCGAGAACCAGGCTTTACGCCAGCGACGTATTGCCACAGGAATAACTCGCTCAACGGCAGCGTGCCAGGAAGGAATCTGCGCGAACCCTTCTTCCACCACCCAGTCAAACTTAATCCCTGGGATTGCCTGCTGGGCATCAGTGAGTGCGGGCAGCGTGTGGAGAACATCGCCCATCGACGATGTTTTAACGATCAGAACCCGCATCCGTCAGGCTTCCTCTTGTAACAATAGCGCGTTGAGTTCTTCCAGTACGCGCTGGGGAGTAATGTCGATCAAGCTCTGGTGATAACCCTCCGCTGCGTCACCTTTACGCACTTTGTGATAGCCGGTAATCAGGCGGATCACGCGTGCTTTATGGGATAGCGGCGGTGTGAAGTCCGGGCTACTCGGACCATACAAGGCAACCAGCGGACGATTGAGCGCCGCCGCAACGTGCATCAGGCCAGAATCGTTAGTGACAATGGCTTTACAGGCTGCAATCAGGATAACCGCTTGATCAAGCTGTGTTTCCCCCGCCAGGTTCCGGCACCATGCCTGCTGCTCGGTATTTAAAGCGGCAAGAATCTCATTGCCCGCTTCATGATCTTTCGCCGAGCCAAACAGAACCACCTGATAACCTTCATCAATCAGTTGCTTTGCCAGTTCCGCATAGTGGTAGTGTGGCCAGCGTTTTGCCGGACCAAACTCCGCACCCGGGCAAAAACCAATCATTGGACGTTCTGATGAAAGCGAAAATTGATTACAGGTATATGATTTTTCACCTTCGCTCACCTGCAACTGCGGCCATAACAATGGTTGCGGCAGATCTTGTGCTGTGCGCATAATGCCTTTGTCATAGGCCAGCGCGACATAGCGTTCCACCATTAGCGGCCAGGCTTCTTTATCGAGCACGCGTACATCGTTAAGTAAACCGTAGCGCATCTCGCCGCGCCAGCCGGTGCGATGAGGAATACCCGCGAAGAAAGGCACTAATGCGGACTTGAAGGAGTTGGGTAAGACGTAGGCGCGGTCGTAGCGCTTTTCACGCAGACTATGACCCAGTTTGCGGCGTTCGCCGATTTCCAGCGCTCCGTGACCGAGAGGCATAGGAATAGCTTCGTTAACTTCCGGCATCCGCGATAATAATGGACGGCACCATGCCGGTGCCATCACGTCGATTATCGCCTGGGGATAGCGCGCCTGGAGCGTGCGATAGAGACTTTGCGACATCATCATGTCGCCAACCCAAGACGGGCCGATCACCAGTATTTTCATGCAGAGCTCTTATGCGTCACGATTCAGCCAGGCCATGTATTCCGTTACGCCTTCGGCAACGGTTTTGAACGGTTTGTCGTAACCCGCCGCGCGCAGATTCGTCAGATCTGCCTGCGTGAACGCCTGATAGCGGCCTTTCAGTTTATCCGGGAACGGAATGTATTCGATCTGGCCTTTCTTGTGATAAGCAAGCGTAGCATCTGCTACAGCCTGGAAGGATTCCGCACGACCAGTACCGAGGTTGAAGATGCCGGAAACGCCATTTTCCAGGAACCACAGGTTTACATCTGCCACGTCGCCCACATAGACGAAGTCGCGTTTAAAGTTCTCGCTACCTTCGAACAGCTTCGGTGATTCACCGTTATTAAGCTGGGTGTTGAGATGGAAAGCGACGCTCGCCATGCTGCCTTTATGGCCTTCACGCGGTCCATAAACGTTGAAATAACGGAAGCCAACAATCTGCGAGTTCGCTTCAGGCAGGATTTGGCGAACATATTCATCAAACAGGAATTTTGAGTAACCGTAGACATTCAACGGTTTTTCATATTCGCGGGATTCAATAAAGTCGGAAGTGCGTCCGCCGTAAGTGGCTGCGGAAGAGGCGTACAGGAACGGGATTTCGCGCTCCAGACAGTAGTGCAGCAGCTCTTTGGAGTATTGATAGTTGTTATCCATCATATACTTGCCGTCCCACTCGGTGGTGGAAGAGCACGCGCCTTCGTGGAAAATCGCTTCGACATCGCCGAACTCTTCGCCAGCCATAATCTGGATCAGGAAGTCTTCCTTATCCATATAGTCCGCGATATCCAGATCCACCAGGTTCACAAACTTGGTGCCGTCTTTCAGGTTGTCCACCACCAGAATATCGGTGATGCCTTTATCATTCAGGGCTTTAACGATGTTGCTGCCGATAAAGCCCGCGCCGCCGGTAACGATGATCATAACTGTAACCTTCGAATTATGGAGTCAGAGACAATCTCAGACACGAATACTTCTATCATATCACTACACGGCGTTGGCTTCAGCCATTCGCCAAAAGTGAGATTGATGGACGTTATTTATCCTGAATTTTGCAGAAGTGTTAACGCGTCATCTCGTCGCGACCTATAAGTTTGGGTAATATGTGCTGGAATTTGCCCTGTCTGGAGAATCGCAATGCGTGGAGAATTTTATCAGCAGTTAACCAACGATCTGGAAACCGCACGGGCGGAAGGGTTGTTTAAAGAAGAGCGCATTATTACGTCTGCGCAGCAAGCAGATATCACTGTGGCTGATGGAAGCCACGTCATTAACTTTTGTGCCAACAACTATCTCGGGCTGGCGAATCATCCGGATCTGATTGCGGCGGCAAAGGCGGGAATGGATTCTCACGGTTTCGGCATGGCTTCGGTGCGTTTTATTTGCGGCACTCAGGACAGCCATAAAGAGCTTGAACAAAAACTGGCGGCCTTCCTGGGGATGGAAGATGCGATTCTCTACTCTTCCTGCTTTGATGCTAACGGTGGCCTGTTTGAAACGCTGCTGAGCGCGGAAGACGCCATTATCTCCGACGCACTGAACCACGCGTCTATTATTGATGGTGTGCGTCTGTGCAAAGCTAAACGCTATCGTTATGCCAACAACGATATGCAGGAGCTGGAAGCACGTCTGAAAGAAGCGCGTGAAGCCGGTGCGCGTCATGTGCTGATTGCCACCGATGGTGTGTTCTCGATGGACGGCGTGATTGCCAACCTGAAAGGTGTTTGCGATCTCGCAGATAAATACGATGCCCTGGTGATGGTAGACGACTCCCACGCGGTCGGTTTTGTCGGTGAAAATGGTCGTGGTTCCCATGAATACTGCGATGTGATGGGGCGTGTAGACATCATTACCGGTACGTTGGGTAAAGCATTGGGCGGGGCTTCTGGTGGTTATACCGCGGCGCGCAAAGAAGTGGTTGAGTGGCTGCGCCAGCGTTCTCGTCCGTACCTGTTCTCCAACTCGCTGGCACCGGCCATTGTTGCCGCTTCCATCAAAGTGCTGGAGATGGTTGAAGCGGGTAGCGAGCTGCGTGACCGTCTGTGGGCGAACGCGCGTCAGTTCCGTGAGCAAATGTCGGCGGCGGGCTTTACCCTGGCGGGAGCCGATCACGCCATTATTCCGGTCATGCTTGGCGATGCGGTAGTAGCGCAGAAATTTGCTCGTGAGCTGCAAAAAGAGGGCATTTACGTCACCGGTTTCTTCTATCCGGTCGTTCCGAAAGGTCAGGCGCGTATTCGTACCCAGATGTCTGCGGCGCATACCCCTGAGCAAATTACGCGTGCAGTAGAAGCATTCACGCGTATTGGTAAACAACTGGGCGTTATCGCCTGAGGATGTGAGATGAAAGCGTTATCCAAACTGAAAGCGGAAGAGGGCATCTGGATGACCGACGTTCCTGTACCGGAACTCGGGCATAACGATCTGCTGATTAAAATCCGTAAAACAGCCATCTGCGGGACTGACGTTCACATCTATAACTGGGATGAGTGGTCGCAAAAAACCATCCCGGTGCCGATGGTCGTGGGCCATGAATATGTCGGTGAAGTGGTAGGTATTGGTCAGGAAGTGAAAGGCTTCAAGATTGGCGATCGCGTTTCTGGCGAAGGCCATATCACCTGCGGTCACTGTCGCAACTGTCGTGGCGGTCGTACCCATCTGTGCCGCAACACGATCGGCGTCGGCGTTAACCGTCCGGGCTGCTTTGCCGAGTATCTGGTGATTCCGGCGTTCAACGCTTTCAAAATCCCCGACAATATCTCCGATGATCTGGCTTCCATTTTTGATCCCTTCGGTAACGCCGTGCATACCGCGCTGTCGTTTGATCTGGTGGGCGAGGATGTGCTGGTCTCTGGTGCAGGCCCGATTGGTATTATGGCGGCGGCGGTGGCGAAACACGTTGGTGCACGTAACGTGGTGATTACTGATGTTAACGAATACCGCCTTGAGCTGGCGCGTAAAATGGGTATCACCCGTGCGGTTAACGTCGCGAAAGAAAACCTTAATGATGTGATGACAGAACTGGGCATGACCGAAGGCTTTGATGTCGGTCTGGAAATGTCCGGTGCGCCGCCAGCGTTTCGTACCATGCTCGACACCATGAACCACGGCGGTCGTATTGCGATGCTGGGTATTCCACCGTCCGATATGTCTATCGACTGGACCAAAGTAATCTTTAAAGGCTTGTTCATTAAAGGTATTTACGGTCGTGAGATGTTTGAAACCTGGTACAAGATGGCGGCGCTGATTCAGTCTGGCCTCGATCTCTCGCCGATCATTACCCATCGTTTCTCTATCGATGATTTCCAGAAGGGCTTTGACGCTATGCGTTCGGGCCAGTCCGGGAAAGTTATTCTGAGCTGGGATTAACACGAACAAGGGCTGGTATTCCAGCCCTTTTGCCTGAGGAAAATCCGTTAAATATGTAAAATCCTGTCAGTGTAATCAAGATATCGTAATTGCGCTGATCTCTTATATAGCTGCTCTCATTATCTCTCTACCCTGAAGTGACTCTCTCACCGGTAAAAATAATATCTCACAGGCTTAATAGTTTCTTAATACAAAGCCTGTAAAACGTCAGGGTAACTTCAGAGATCGTTGGTAATTTATGATGAACAGCACTAATAAACTAAGTGTTATTATCCCGTTATATAATGCGGGCGATGATTTCAGCGCTTGCATGGAATCTTTAATCGCGCAAACCTGGACTGCTCTGGAAATCATTATTATTAACGATGGTTCAACGGATAATTCTGTTGAAATAGCAAAGCATTACGCGGAAAACTATCCGCATGTTCGTTTGTTGCATCAGGCGAATGCTGGCGCATCGGTGGCGCGTAATCGTGGGATCGAGGTGGCAACGGGAAAATATGTCGCTTTTGTCGATGCTGACGATGAGGTCTATCCCACCATGTACGAAACGCTGATGACCATGGCGTTAGAGGACGACCTCGACGTGGCGCAGTGCAACGCTGATTGGTGTTTTCGTGAAACGGGTGAAACCTGGCAATCCATCCCTACCGATCGCCTTCGCTCAACCGGTGTATTAACCGGTCCGGACTGGCTGCGGATGGGGCTTTCTTCCCGCCGTTGGACACACGTGGTCTGGATGGGGGTTTATCGCCGCGATGTTATTGTTAAAAATAACA
This sequence comes from Escherichia sp. WS1451, assembly GCF_046487365.1. NCBI lineage: Bacteria > Pseudomonadati > Pseudomonadota > Gammaproteobacteria > Enterobacterales > Enterobacteriaceae > Escherichia > Escherichia sp. WS1451. The sequence continues at coordinate 70,884 of NZ_JBJQJP010000009.1, read as the reverse complement.
TTAAATTTATTGCCGGATTACATCATCAGGATATTGTCTGGACAACAGAATTTATGTTTAACGCGCTGCGTGCGCGATATACCGAGCAATCATTATATAAATACTATCTGCATAATACGTCAGTGAGTCGGTTGAACAGACAAGGGAACAAAAACCTTAATTATCAACGTCACTATATTAAGATTACCCGCCTGCTGGAGAAATTAAATCGAAATTATGCCGACAAAATTACGATTTATCCGGAATTTCATCAGCAAATAACTTACGAAGCATTGCGTGTTTGCCATGCGGTGCGCAAAGAGCCGGATATTATTACCCGCCAACGGATGATTGCCGAGATATTTACTTCCGGTATGTATAAGCGCCTGATTACCAATGTGCGCAGCGTGAAGGTGGGTTATCAGGCGTTACTGTGGTCTTTCCGCTTATGGCAATGGCGCGACAAAACGCGGTCGCACCATCGCATTACGCGTAGCGCCTTTAATTTGCGCTAGCGTTAAGCTTCGCCGCTTCAGGCTGTTTGCCCCAGCCTTGCCACTGATGCTGGAAGTAAACGATCAGCGTGCTCTGGCTGATGCTTTCGCTTAATACTTCAAAGAAGCGATTAGCATAAACAGGTTCCAGCGGCTTCTTCGGTTTGCACAGCTTCACGCCACGGAATGGATTACGCGGTGTGTCGGGCACAGTGTTTTTCGGCGGTGTAGACGTATCAACCTGCGGTTCATTCAACAAGCTGCTGGCTTTCACCAGCGTAATGTCTGGCGGCAGGTTATAAACCATCTGTTGTAGCACGCGTACCGTTGAAGGGTGAGGATGTCCAATGGCAATGGTTGAACCGTTGCGACGCGCCAGGTCAATTGCGCGATTGAATTGCACACGGATGTCCGCTTCATTTTGCGAATCGTCGAGGAACACCTTCCGTTTGATCACCTTCACGCCAGTGCCTTGCGCGGCGCGCATCGCCTGGGTATTACCGATGGTTACGCTGTCGAGGAAGTAAAGATTGTAACGCTCCAGCGCCTGCATCACTTTCTGCATACCAAACAGGTTAGAGGTCATCTTGCTGCCCATGTGGTTATTGATCCCCACGGCATAGGGCACGTTATTGACCGCACTACGAATAATGCGCTCAATTTCGTCGCTGCTCATCTCCGGGCGCAGCGTATTTTTCTCCAGCGGCTGTTTACTCAACGGTGCCATCGGGAGATGAATCAACACTTCGTGACCGCTGTTATGCGCTTTGGTCGCCATCTCTCTGGCGTGCGGTGAATCGGGTAATACAGCGACGGAGATAGCGGAAGGCATCGCCAGCACCTGGTTTTCGTTGTGCGGGCGATACCCAAAATCATCAATGACGATGGCAAGTTTGCCAGCAATTACGGGGGAGGAGAGCGCCAACAGAGCGGCAAATGCAAGAACGTTACGACGAAATGGAAACAAAACTTATCTTCCCAACCACGGCTGTGGATTGACCGCCTGACCCTGGCGGCGAATTTCGAAATAGAGTGAAGGCCGACCCTGACCGCCACTGCTGCCCACCAGTGCAATTGGCTGGCCCGCGCGAACCTGCGAACCAACGCTCACCAGTGCGCTCTGATTATAGCCGTAAAGACTCATGTCGCCTTTACCGTGCTCAACCACCACCACCAGACCGTAGCCTTGCAGCCAGTCAGCCAGAATCACCCGGCCGTCGGCAATCGCTTTAACTTCAGTACCTTCAGAGGCACCGATAACCATTCCTTTCCAGCGTAGTTCGCCCTGTAGCTGTTCACCATAGCGATGCAGCGTCGGCCCGCGAACTGGCCAGAATGCCTGACCGCGCGGTGCGCCCAGACCACCGGTACGGGACATCAGCGATTTTTCGCTTTCGGTCGGCTTGTAGGTGGTGCCTTTGCGCGTCGCTTCTTTCTGGCGGTCGCGAACCGCCTGGGCTTCGCGCGCTTCACGTTCAGCACGCGCTTTCGCCGCGGCTTCCGCACGGGCAATGCTGTTACGCAGGCGGGATTCGTTGGCGCGCAGCTCGCTCAACTGTTGCTGACCTTGCTGGATGGAAGACTCCAGCCCTGCCAGCGTTTTCTTACGCTCGCTCAACGCCTGGGTCAGCTTCGCCTGTTGGGCGCGCTGCTCATATAAAAGCGTTTGTTGCTCGCTCTGTTTCTCTTCCAGTTCGGCACGCTGCATAGCGACTTCTTCACGCGTTTGTTTCAACTGAGCAATGGTTTCTTGTCGCGCCTGGTTGAGATAGCCGAAATAAGCCTGTAAGCGCTGCCCACGCTGGCTTTCTTCACCGCTGAGAATCAGCTGAATACCGGTATGTTCACCCTGACGAAACGCGGCATCCAGTTGCGCGGCGAGGCTGCGCTCCTGGGCGGCTTTTTGCTGCTCCAGTTTGGCAATCGACGCGTTCATCTCATCAATCTGTTTATTGAGTTGATTGAGCGTATTTTGCGTTTCGCGCAGTTTGCGAGTGGCTTCAGAGATCGCCTCTTCCTGCTTTTTCAATTGTGCGAGCAGGCTTGCGCGTTGTTGTTGCTTTTGGCGTACCGCGCGCTCTTTCGCGGCGATGTCAGCCTGAATGGATTTGAGTTGGTCACGCTCATCCGCGTGGGCGGAAAAGGCGCACAACAATACGCCAGCGCTCAGAACGCTGGCGTAGATGATGGGCCTGATTGCAAACCTGCGCGGTTTCACGGCCCGTGTCATGGTATTAATCGCCTTTCCCCTCATGGGGAGGGATTATTCCACGATGAACAGCGGCTTACCAGTCATCTCTTGCGGGATTTCCATACCCATCAGCGACAACATGGTCGGCGCGATGTCAGAAAGTTTGCCGCCTTCAACCGCTTTCACGTTCTTATCACCAACGTAAATCAGCGGAACTGGCAGGTTGGTGTGTGCTGTGTGCGCCTGACCCGTTGCCGGATCGCGCATCTGTTCAGCGTTACCGTGGTCAGCGGTGATCAGCAGTTGTCCACCCACGGACTCAACCGCTTTCGCGACTTCTTCCACGCAGTGATCCAGCGCTTCAACCGCTTTAACCGCCGCTTCCATCACCCCGGTGTGACCTACCATGTCGCCGTTCGGATAGTTACAGATAATGGTGTCGTATTTGCCGCTCTTGATTGCCGCAACCAGTTTTTCGGTCAGCTCTGCGGAGCTCATTTCCGGTTGCAGATCGTAAGTTGCCACTTTCGGTGAGTTGATCAGAATGCGGTCTTCGCCTTTGAACGACTCTTCTACACCACCGTTAAAGAAGAAAGTGACGTGGGCATATTTTTCGGTTTCGGAAATACGCAGCTGAGTTTTGTCGTTTTTCGCCATCCACTCGCCGAAGGTGTTAACCAGGGAAGCTGGTGGGTAAGCAACCGCAGTTTTGATGTCAGCGGCGTATTCGGTCAGCATCACGAAATCCACGTTAACCACTTTCTTACGCGCGAAGCCATCGAAATCAGCGTTCACGAAAGCACGAGTGATTTCACGCGCACGGTCAGCACGGAAGTTCATGAAAATCAGCGCATCGCCGTCTTCCATTGCCGCGTCTGACTGACCTTCTGCACGAATAACGGTCGCTTTCACGAATTCGTCGTTTTCGTCACGAGCATAAGCAGCCTGCAAACCGGCAACGGCGGTATCGGCCTGGAACTCGCCCTGCGCCAGAGTCAGCAGGTCATAAGCTTTTTCAACGCGATCCCAACGGTTATCGCGATCCATGGCGTAGTAACGACCAATGATAGACGCTACGCGGCCTTTACCCAGCGCGGCAAATTTCTCTTCGAATTTTTTCAGCGAGGATTCAGCACTGCGCGGCGGAGTGTCGCGACCGTCAAGGAATGCGTGCAGGTAAATTTTTTCTGCGCCGCGTTCAGCTGCCAGTTCTACCATCGCCATGATGTGATCTTCGTGGCTGTGTACGCCGCCTGCGGAGAGCAGACCCATAATGTGTACTGCTTTACCTGCGTTTTTCGCTTTATCTACCGCACCAGTCAGCACCGGATTAGCAAAGAAAGTGCGATCTTTGATTTCAACGTCCAGACGAGTCAGGTCCTGATACACGATGCGGCCGGCACCCAGGTTAACGTGACCTACTTCGGAGTTACCCATCTGACGGTCAGGCAGACCGACTTCCAGACCGGAAGCGTCGATCAGGGTATGCGGACGATTGGCCCACAGTGCATCCATTACCGGGGTTTTAGCACTAAAAATGGCGTTATCCTGCTGTTCTTCGCGATAGCCATAGCCATCCAGAATCACCAGTACCATAGGTTTTTTAGAAACCGACATTGCGACAACCTCATACTCAAGAGTCAAAATTTGCGTAATTTTACTACAGCTGAATCGATAAAATAGCCTCTGAAGATCAAAATATACGACCGCTCGCGGCAAGCCGATGCCAGATTTGCGCTTTTTTTCGTCGCGCCCCGCAAAATTGCATTCCAGTTAACGCGCTGGCTGTATTTGCCGCACTGCGCAGGTATACTCCTTTCCTGGTTTTTTTAATCACTACGTCGGGAGTTGTTACCCCCCATGCAAGAAATTATGCAATTTGTTGGCCGTCATCCCATACTGAGTATCGCCTGGATCGCGTTACTGGTGGCGGTTCTTGTGACTACGTTTAAGAGCCTGACCTCGAAAGTGAAGGTGATTACTCGTGGTGAAGCTACGCGTCTGATCAACAAAGAAGACGCTGTGGTTGTGGATTTACGTCAGCGTGATGACTTCCGTAAAGGCCATATCGCAGGTTCTATCAACCTGTTGCCGAGCGAAATCAAAGCCAACAATGTTGGTGAGCTTGAGAAGCACAAAGACAAACCGGTTATCGTGGTAGATGGTTCTGGCATGCAGTGCCAGGAGCCTGCAAACGCGCTGACGAAAGCTGGTTTTGCGCAAGTATTCGTGCTGAAAGAGGGCGTTGCTGGCTGGGCTGGCGAAAACTTACCTCTGGTGCGCGGCAAATAATTTACCTGTCGTCTTTCATGATGCAGGCCGTTAGCTGCAATTAGGCCCCCAGCGACTTATTGTTATAAGCTTCTGGGGACACTCCATTTTGCAGCCGCCCTGCAACAAGAAATTTCAGGGTAAAAAAACAGGAGCTAAGTTATGGCCAATGTTGAAATCTATACCAAAGAAACCTGCCCGTATTGCCATCGTGCGAAAGCACTGCTGAGCAGCAAGGGCGTGAGTTTTCAGGAGTTGCCGATCGATGGCAACGCCGCTAAGCGTGAAGAGATGATCAAACGCAGCGGTCGCACCACGGTTCCCCAGATTTTTATTGACGCACAGCACATTGGCGGCTGTGATGACTTGTATGCATTGGATGCACGTGGTGGACTGGATCCCCTGCTGAAATAACGTGTGAACGTTGGCATTACATTGCGCAGTATTTAAGGACAACACTTAAGGGTTTTCTACACATGTCAGAACAAAACAACACCGAAATGACTTTCCAGATCCAACGTATTTATACCAAGGATATTTCTTTCGAAGCGCCGAACGCGCCGCACGTTTTCCAGAAAGATTGGCAGCCAGAAGTTAAACTTGATCTGGATACGGCATCTTCTCAACTGGCAGATGACGTTTACGAAGTGGTACTGCGTGTTACCGTAACGGCCTCCCTGGGCGAAGAAACCGCGTTCCTGTGTGAAGTTCAGCAGGGCGGTATTTTCTCCATCGCGGGTATCGAGGGCACCCAGATGGCACATTGCCTGGGTGCATACTGCCCGAACATTCTGTTCCCGTATGCTCGTGAGTGCATCACCAGCATGGTATCCCGCGGTACATTCCCGCAACTGAACCTTGCGCCGGTTAACTTCGATGCGCTGTTCATGAACTATTTGCAGCAGCAGGCTGGCGAAGGTACTGAAGAACATCAGGATGCCTGATGAACCAACGTAATGCTTCAATGACTGTGATCGGTGCCGGCTCGTACGGCACCGCTCTTGCCATCACCCTGGCAAGAAATGGCCACGAGGTTGTCCTCTGGGGCCATGACCCTGAACATATCGCAACGCTTGAACGCGAGCGCTGTAACGCCGCGTTTCTCCCCGATGTGCCTTTTCCCGATACGCTCCATCTTGAAAGCGATCTCGCCACTGCGCTGGCAGCCAGCCGTAATATTCTCGTCGTCGTACCCAGCCATGTCTTTGGTGAAGTGCTGCGTCAGATTAAACCGCTGATGCGTCCTGATGCGCGTCTGGTGTGGGCGACCAAAGGGCTGGAAGCAGAAACCGGACGTCTGTTACAGGACGTGGCGCGTGAGGCCTTAGGCGATCAAATTCCGTTGGCGGTTATCTCTGGCCCAACGTTTGCGAAAGAACTGGCGGCAGGTCTACCAACGGCCATTTCGCTGGCCTCTACCGACCAGACCTTTGCCGATGATCTCCAGCAATTGTTGCACTGTGGCAAAAGTTTCCGCGTTTACAGCAACCCGGATTTCATCGGTGTGCAGCTTGGCGGCGCGGTGAAAAACGTCATTGCCATTGGCGCGGGGATGTCCGACGGTATCGGTTTTGGTGCGAATGCGCGTACGGCACTGATCACCCGTGGGCTGGCTGAAATGTCGCGTCTTGGTGCGGCGCTGGGTGCCGATCCTGCCACCTTTATGGGCATGGCGGGGCTGGGCGATCTGGTGCTTACCTGTACTGATAACCAGTCGCGTAACCGCCGTTTTGGCATGATGCTCGGTCAGGGCATGGATGTACAAAGCGCGCAGGAGAAAATTGGTCAGGTGGTGGAAGGCTACCGCAATACGAAAGAAGTCCGCGAACTGGCGCATCGCTTCGGCGTTGAAATGCCAATAACCGAGGAAATTTATCAAGTATTATATTGCGGAAAAAACGCGCGCGAGGCAGCATTGACTTTACTAGGTCGTGCACGCAAGGACGAGCGCAGCAGCCACTAAACCCAGGGAACCTTTGTTACCACTATGACCCGGCCCGCGCAGAACGGGTCGGTCATTATCTTATCGTGTGGAGTAAGCAATGTCGTGTGAAGAACTGGAAATTGTCTGGAACAATATTAAAGCTGAAGCCAGAACGCTGGCGGACTGTGAGCCAATGCTGGCCAGTTTTTACCACGCGACGCTACTCAAGCACGAAAACCTTGGCAGTGCACTGAGCTACATGCTGGCGAACAAGCTGTCATCGCCCATTATGCCGGCTATTGCTATCCGTGAAGTGGTGGAAGAAGCCTACGCCGCCGACCCGGAAATGATCGCCTCTGCGGCCTGTGATATTCAGGCGGTGCGTACCCGTGACCCGGCGGTGGATAAATACTCAACCCCGTTGCTATACCTGAAGGGTTTTCATGCTTTGCAGGCGTATCGCATCGGTCACTGGTTGTGGAATCAGGGGCGTCGCGCACTGGCAATCTTTCTGCAAAACCAGGTTTCTGTGACGTTCCAGGTTGATATTCACCCGGCAGCAAAAATTGGCCGCGGTATCATGCTTGACCACGCCACGGGCATCGTTGTGGGTGAAACGGCGGTGATTGAAAACGACGTATCGATTCTGCAATCTGTGACGCTTGGCGGTACGGGTAAATCTGGTGGCGACCGTCATCCGAAAATTCGTGAAGGTGTGATGATTGGCGCGGGCGCGAAAATTCTCGGCAATATTGAAGTTGGGCGCGGCGCGAAGATTGGCGCAGGTTCCGTGGTGCTGCAACCGGTGCCGCCGCATACCACCGCCGCTGGCGTTCCGGCACGCATTGTCGGCAAACCGGATAGCGATAAACCGTCAATGGATATGGATCAGCATTTCAACGGTATTAACCATACGTTTGAATATGGGGATGGGATCTGACGTCCTGTGATTGTGCCGGATGCGATGTAATCATCTATCCGGCATACAGTAACTAATCTCTCAACACCGCTCCCGGATATCCCAGCTGCCGCCAGGCTTCATACACCACGACCGACACCGCATTGGACAGGTTCATGCTGCGGCTGTCCGGCACCATTGGAATGCGAATTTTTTGTTCAGCGGGCAGGGCATCAAGAATGCTCGCTGGCAGGCCGCGTGTTTCCGGGCCGAACATCAGATAATCGCCATCCTGATAGCTTACGGCGCTGTGAGCAGGCGTACCTTTCGTGGTGAGGGCAAACAGGCGCTGGGGATTTTCTGCTTCGAGAAACGCGCGATAGTCATGATGACGCGTAACGGCGGTAAACTCGTGATAGTCCAGCCCCGCGCGGCGCAGGCGCTTATCGTCCCAGGCAAATCCCATCGGTTCGATGATATGCAGACGAAAGCCGGTATTAGCGCAAAGACGGATGATGTTGCCAGTATTTGGCGGAATTTCTGGTTCGTAAAGTACGATGTTTAGCATACTGCCCCCTTAGTGCGGGGGCAGGATAGCAGATATTCATCTAACCCTTAAGCTGCATTCCCTTTCGCCATCGGAGCTAGTGCCGCAGGCAATTCTTTACCCAGCCCCTGCACCAGCGAATCTTGCGTAATTTCGCTAATCGATTTCGCGCCAGTCAGCGTCATTGCCACTTTCATCTCTTTTTCGATCAGATTTAGCAGGTTAGCTACACCCGCCTGGCCCGCTGTTGCCAGCGCATACAGGAAAGCACGACCCAGCAGTACGGTGTCGGCACCGAGCGCAATCATACGCACGACATCAAGCCCGTTACGTATTCCGCTATCCGCCAGAATGGCGATATCACCTTTCACCGCATCTGCAATAGCGGGCAACGCACGAGCGGAAGAGAGTACACCGTCCAGCTGGCGGCCACCGTGGTTAGAAACCACAATCCCATCAGCACCAAAACGTACTGCATCGCGCGCATCTTCCGGATCGAGGATCCCTTTGATCACCATCGGGCCATCCCAGAAATCGCGGATCCACTCAAGGTCTTTCCATGAGATGGACGGATCGAAGTTATTCCCCAGCCAGCCGATGTAATCTTCCAGTCCGGTCGGTTTGCCGAGATAAGCTGAGATATTACCTAAATCATGCGGACGACCGTTCAGGCCCACATCCCACGCCCATTGCGGATGCGTCACCGCCTGCAAATAGCGGCGCATTGCCGCGTTCGGGCCGCTCATCCCAGAATGCGCATCACGATAACGCGCTCCCGGTGTTGGCATATCCACGGTGAAAACCAGTGTCGAACAACCCGCTGCTTTTGCTCGCTCCAGTGCGTTACGCATAAAGCCGCGATCGCGCAGCACATAAAGCTGGAACCACATCGGACGTTTGATAGCCGGAGCCACTTCTTCAATCGGGCAAACGGAAACCGTCGAGAGAGTAAACGGAATGCCATGCGCATCCGCTGCTTTGGCAGCCTGAACTTCGCCGCGTCGCGCATACATGCCACACAAACCTACCGGACCTAGCGCCACCGGCATCGACAATTTCTCATTAAACAGCGTCGTTTCCAGGCTTAAGTCAGACATGTTTTTCAGAATACGCTGGCGCAGCGCCACTTCTGACAAATCTTCCACGTTGCGGCGCAGCGTGTATTCAGAATATGCCCCCCCATCCATATAGTGGAACAGGAACGGCGGCAGAATGCGTTGCGCTGCGGCGCGATAATCGCTGGCTGCGGAAATAATCATGCGTTTTTCTCCCTCGAATGCTCATTATGGTCACCAGGCAGGCGGGTAATGCGTGCATGGCGAGCCTGATCTTCATCGAATCGTTTCATGGTGGTGTGAACAAAGCTAAGGTGCGCCATCATTGCTTTACGCGCCCCGTCAGCATCACCGGCAAAAATGGCGTCAATGACTGCCTGATGTTGTTCGGTCAGCTGTGAAAAAACCGGGGGTACCAGATACATCCGCTGGCGGCTATGCTTCACGGAGGATTGCAGGACATCGAAGAAACCGCGCATGGTTTGCAGCAGCACGATGTTATGCGAGGCTTCGGCAATCGCCAGATGAAAACGAACGTCCGCTTGTGAGGCGAGATCCGGGTCTTCACTTAGCGTTGCTTCAAAGCAAAGCTGAATTTTCTCTTTTTCGCCTGGTGTGGCGCGCATTGCCGCATGCCACGCGGTGCTGGCTTCAATGGCGTAGCGGGCTTCCAGAATATCGAAACTGTAATCCGGATCATCGGCCATCAGCGTTTTCAGCGGCTGGACGATGTTTTGCTCCGACCATGTGTCATGACGCCAGCGAATAAACGTCCCGCCGCCACGTCGACTGAGCAGCACACCTTCGCTTACCAGTTTCGCCAGCGCCTCGCGCAGTGAATTTCTCGACACGCCGAGTTGCATCGCCAGTTGACGTTCAGCGGGCAACTTCATGCCCGCTTCCAGGTTTTTTTCATCAATCAGCGCCCGCACACGATCGGCAACCTCGTCTGACAGGCGTCTGGGTAAAACAATCATTAAGGAATCATCCACGTTAAGACATAGGCCTGAAGCGTGGTGATCACGCCCACCATACAGGTGAAGATCAGGCTGTGTTTGACAGTAAAGCGGAACAAATCAGACTCTTTGCCCACCAGGCCTACCGCCGCACAGGCGATAGCGATAGATTGCGGAGAGATCATTTTGCCGGTGACACCACCGGTGGTGTTGGCAGCAACCAGCAACAGGTCAGAAACGCCAATTTGTTGTGCGGCGGTAGCCTGCAAAGCGGCAAACAAAGCATTAGATGACGTATCCGACCCGGTCAGGAATACCCCAAGCCAGCCGAGGAACGGCGAGAAGAAGGTGAATGCATGACCGGTGTGCGCCAGTGCCAGCGCCAGTGTTGATGACAAACCGGAATAGTTCGAGATAAAGGCGAATGCCAGCACCATACCGATGGAGTAGATGGGCAGAGCCAGTTCTTTCAGCGTGCTGCCGAAGGTGCTGATAGCGTCAGATGGTTTCATCTTCAGCCAGACAATCGAGAGCAGGGCAGCAAACAGAATGGCGGTACCGGTGGCAGAGAACCAGTCAAACTTAAACACGGCGGCATACGCTGTCGCTTCGCTGACCACTGGCGGCATACGGGCAACCAGTTTATCGAGGTACGGCACCGGAATGTTGATCACCCACTCATACAGCGCACCGCCTGAAGCGAACAGGGCTTTAAACGGCGGGATACTCCACAGCGTTACGGTGGCGGTCAGGAACAGAAACGGTGTCCAGGCGCGCAGCACCTGACCTGCCGTGTAACCTGTGTGAGCCAGCGTCATATCAACCTGTGACGCCCCCAAGTCACCGAAGCGGAATACGCGCACTGGTTGCCAGCGTTTGAGGAACAGCGTCAGGCAGAGCAGTGATACCAGCGAAGAGATAATGTCTGGCAGTTCCGGCCCAATGAAGTTAGAGCTGAGGTATTGAGCAATGGCAAACGAACCACCTGCAACCACGACCGCAGGCCACGTCTCTTTGATACCGCGCCAACCGTCCATAATCGCCATGATCCAGAACAGCACGATAATGGTCATAAACGGCAGCTGACGCCCCACCATCTGACCAATCTCAAAGCTGTCGATGCCTGTTACCTGCCCGGCGACCAGAATCGGAATACCCATCGCGCCAAATGCCACTGGTGCGGTGTTAACAATCAGGCACAGTCCGGCGGCGTAGAGTGGTTTAAAGCCCAGACCGACCAGCAATGCGGCGGTAATTGCTACCGGTGCGCCAAAGCCTGCGGCTCCTTCAAGGAAAGCGCCGAAACAGAAACCGACAATCAGCATTTGCAGGCGCTGGTCAGGGGTTATCGAAAGAATAGACGAGCGGATGATGTCAAACTGCCCGGTTTTCACCGAGATCTTATAGACGAACACCGCTGCAATAATGATCCACGCGATGGGCCACAACCCGTAGAAGAAGCCATAAACCACCGAGGCCAGCGCGTTAGCGACCGGCATTTTATAGAACAGCAAAGCCACGGCAAGGGCGATTGCCACCGTCCATGAGGCGGCGACGTATCCTTTCAGTTTGAGCTTAATCAGCGCAAAGAAGAAAAACAGGATGGGAAGCGATGCTATCAGGCTGGAAAGCCAGATATTCCCGGCGGGATCGTAGTTTTGTTGCCAGAGATTCATTGCAGGTCTCCTGCAGTCCACACACGCCGTGTAATGAGTCTGTTGCTCATCTCCTTGTCACACGTTGTGTAAAAGTGGCACTGCCAATTGTGTTGTGTAGGGATAATGACAATGGATAGTTAACTAAATGTTATGCATTAGCAACATTGATGTGAGTTTTAATTGGGGAATTGTGAACCAGAGGTCAGATAAGCGAAGAATTGGTAGGGCCAATTCTTGTGGGGGGAGATGTCTGGTAAAGAAAAGGGCAATCCTCATCAGAGAATTGCCCTTAGTCACACTAACTTAATGGATCATTACCACTGAATACCGGCACCGAGTGCGGCGGAGTATTCACCCTGGCTATTGGTACTACCTTGTAATTTGTAGACCCAACGACCATTGGCGCTCACCATCGACACACCTAAAGCAACAGCCGATTCACCGTTGTAAGTACCACCACCAATAGAGGCCATGCTGGCTCCCGGCGTGTAAGCCTGCGGCAGACCGGTCATTGCCATTGCAGAAGCGATACCACCACTCAGCTTGCTTTCAGTTTTGGACAGTTTGTTATCCATCTCAACCATGCGCTGATCGGTGTATTGCTTCGTTTCCTGCACGCTTTGCTTCAACTGCGCATAGTTCACTGCGTCGTTGTTGTTGACGCCAGCGGAGACGTTGCTGATGCGAGTCGTACCGCCATTACCACCACCGAGAGTGATGTTGCTGTAGTCTATAGAACCATCAGCTTTGGTGTCGTAACGAACGCCGCCTGCCTCAGAAGACTTCAGCTGCGAAACGTTAACCGCATCGGTGGCATTAACACCTGCAGCAACGTTGGTGATACGACGCTGGTTGGTAGAAGAACCCACAGAGATGGTGTTTTCTTCGTTGGCCACGGAACCGGTACCCAGCGCGACGCTGTTGTCAGCGGCAGCAATGGAACCAGAACCAATTGCAACACTGTCTTTACCCTGCGCGTTGGCATCTACGCCATCGGTGTTGGTCTTGAAGTATTTGGTGCTACCGGTGGTTACGATATCGCCAATGCCGTTTTCGATATTGGTAACGCGAGTATCCAGATTCGTCACCTGATTGTTCAGGTTAGTAATACTCTGGGTATTCTGGGAAACCTGCGCGTCCGTTACTTTCAATTGACCCACGTTGACCGCATCGGTATCAGCCGAACCTGCTGCGACGTTGGTGATCTGACGTTGACCGTCTTCACTGCCGACAGAGAACTCACCCACAGAGTTCTGCGGTGCGTCCATGTTGTAGGCGGTGTAGTTGGTCTGCGCACCACGGGTAGTCTGAGAACCATTCCCCATTGCAATGCTGTTTGCATGGTTTGCACTTGCGTTGCTACCGATAGCAATACCATTGATCGCATCAGCCAGAACCAGCGTGTTCAGGCCGATACCAATACCCGCATTACCATTAACGATGGTTTTCGCGCCCATTGCCAGCGAGTCTTCACCGACTGCCAGTGAGTCTTCAGCCGTTGAGTTGGCGTGATAGTATTTGGTTGGTGTGGTTGCTACTGCACCAATGGCGTTTTGCAACTGGCGAACAGTAACGGCGTCATGGGCTTCGGAACCATCCGCGACGTTGATGATTTGACGATATTTACCATCGTCACCGATCGACAATGCACCAAGCAGTTCGCCGTCCGTGGTGTCATAACCAATCACAACACCTTCTTCTGACACGCTGGTGTCACGAGACCCTTTAACTATTACACGGCTGGAAACGGAACTGCTACCCAGAGCGATACCCGTATCAACGTCGCTGTAGCTGCCCTGACCCATGGCCACGCTGCTATCGCCTTCGGCAAAAGAGTTATAACCCATGGCCACGCTGCTATCGCCTTTGGCAACAGAGTTATAACCCACTGCTGTAGCGCCAACACCCTGTGCGCTGGCATCGGTGAAGGTTAAACCGGTGTCATTGGTACGCACATAGTTAATACCTGCACCATTTTCTTCGATGTAGGTTTCACTGGTGTTACCGGCAAGCTGATTAATGACTTCGCTGTTCTGCTGGATCAGCATATTGGTGTTAAACAGCTGAGAACCGTTGATAGCATCGGTGCTACCTTCACCAATGTTACCATCAGCAACGTTTGTGATAATGCTGGCCTTGCCGTCATGACTGGCGTTGTAAGCCCCTTCGCCGTTATTGGCGGTCGCATCCCACAGCAGCGCGTTCTCATCAAGCGCATCCAGAGCTTCACCGACGTTGTTGTAATCGGTATTTGCAATGGTGTAAGTCGGCGCAGTGATAGTGCCGTCAGCGTTAACTTCTGCATCACCGCCCAGCGCATCAGTGATGTACTTATTGGTGGTATAGAGTTGTGAGCCGTTAATCGCGTCGCTGCTGGTGGCAGAGATTGCACCATTTGCGACGTGAGTAATCTTACTGGCGGTGTTATCTACCCCGCGACCGGCGCTGAATGCACCAGCACCGTCATTGACTGTCGCATCCCAGAGCAGGGCGTCATCCAGCGTGGTATCGATCGCTTCCAGTGCGTCACCAACGTTGTTGTAACTTCCACCCGCTATGGCATAAGTCGGTGTAGTGATACTGCCGTCCGCATTCACCACAGCGTTCCCGCCCAGAGCATCGGCAATGTAGTCACTAACGCCATAAAGTTGCGAACCGTTAATAGCGTCGCTACTGGTGGACGAGACTGCACCGTTTGCAACATCAGTGATTACACTGGGATCATTATTAATGCCGTGTTTGGCGCTGAATTTGCCTGCGGTTGTATCCCAGAGCAGAGCATCACCGAGAGAATCACTAAATGAAGTGTTAATCGCAGCCAGAGCATCCCCGACGTTAGTGTAGTCAGTGCCGCCAATACTATAGGTTGGCCCGGTTAATACACCTGTATCGCTAATATCAGCACCACCACCCAGATAGGACGTGAATGAATCAGCCAAACCGTAAAGTTGTGAGCCATTTATGGCGTCAGTGCTGTCAGAGGAGACTATGCCAGCTTGTACGTTGCTGATTTTGTTGGTGGCGTTAGTACCGTGTGCAGCGGTGAATGCGCCTGCGGCGTCGTCCCATTTCAGGGCGTCTTCACCGAGATTATTCACCGTATCAGTCAGGTTGGTGATACTGGTGGTGTTGCCAGCCACTTCGCCCGTCAGGTTAGTGATGTTGGTGGTGTTTGCCGCCACATCGTCCTTGGTCGCTTTCAGCTGAGAACCGTTGACGGCGTCGGTGCTGGTGTCAGAGAGCTCACCAGCGGTGACGTTAGTGATTTTGTTGGTGGCGTTAGTGCCGTGTGCAGCGGTGAATGCGCCTGCGGCGTCGTCCCATTTCAGGGCGTCTTCACCGAGGTTAGTCACCGTATCAGTCAGGTTAGTGATACTGGTGGTGTTGCCAGCCACTTCGCTCGTCAGGTTAGTGATGTTGGTGGTGTTTGCCGCCACATCGTCCTTGGTCGCTTTCAGCTGAGAACCGTTGACGGCGTCGGTGCTGGTATCAGAGAGTTCGCCAGCGGTGACATTGGTGATTTTGTTGGTGGCGTTAGTGCCGTGTGCAGCGGTGAATGCGCCTGCGGCGTCGTCCCATTTCAGGGCGTCTTCACCGAGATTATTCACCGTATCAGTCAGGTTGGTGATACTGGTGGTGTTGCCAGCCACTTCGCCCGTCAGGTTAGTGATGTTGGTGGTGTTTGCCGCCACATCGTCCTTGGTCGCTTTCAGCTGAGAACCGTTGACGGCGTCGGTGCTGGTGTCAGAGAGCTCACCAGCGGTGACATTGGTGATTTTGCTGGTGACGTCGGTGCCGTGTGCAGCGCTGAACGCGGTGCCGTTCCACAACAGAGCATCCTGCTGCAGGTCGTACAATTGAGAGCCGTTTACTACATCGGTGCTGGTTGCAGAAACCGTACCTTTAGCAACATTAGTGATTTTACTGGTGGTATTTGAGCCGTGTGCAGCGGTGAATGCCCCCGCGGTTCTATTCCATTGCAGAGTATTATTGTCGATTCCTGACAGAGCATCACCCACGTTATTATAGGTGCCGCTTTTCAACGCGTAGCTTAGTGCGGTTACGGTGCCGTCGCTGCCTACAGTAGCGCCTCCCCCGAGCCGTTTGGCGACTGAATCACTGATCGTATAAAGCTGTGAGCCGTTGATGGCATCGGTACTGGTGTTGCTTATGGCACCGGCAGCCATATTAACAATTTTGCGTTTTGTTGTGCTGTTGCCAACTGAAACTGTATTGCTTGCATCAGTGGTCGATCCTGCGCCGATAGCGACAGAATTGTCGGTCGCTGCTGTAGCCCCTACACCGAGGGCGACAGAATCATTGCCGCTTGCCCTGGATTGACTACCGAAAGCTAGACTGTTGCTGCCTCCCGCGGCACTGCCCTCTCCTAGCGCGATGGCATTCTCTCCTGCAGACGAACTGTTACTGCCCAACGCGATTGAGTTCACTTTGCTCGCAATGCTGCCTTGCCCCAGCGCAATCGCGTTTTGTTCGCTGGCTTCACTTGTGTTACCTAATGCAATACTGGATTCGCCAGATGCCTGACTTGCGTTTCCTAATGCAAGGCTGTATTTACCAAGTGCCTTGCTCTCATTGCCAAGGGCTACCGCGTACTCTGCATCGGTGAAAGCAAATACCCCCATCGCGATGGAGTAACCCGCATTTATGCTTGCACTCGACGAAGCGCCCATCGAAATAGAGCGGTCACCGTTAGATTGTGCTTTAACCCCAAGAGCCAGTGAAGCATTGCCATTCGATTCGCTATATGCACCTAACGCAGTACTCCACATACCTAACGCTTTGGAGTAGTAGCCCACGGCAGTTGCTGCGCCATTCGTTGTGGTATGAGTGCTTGCTTCAGCATCGGTACCAATAGCTATCCAACCTGTTCCATTATTATGACCAGCAGGGGTAACACCAGTACCTGTATCTAACCCTGCCTGAGCTAATGCCCCAGACGACGACAATAATCCACCCGCAACCAGTGCAGAAATTAACAGCTTACTGCGCCCGCTCTTCTTCCCACGACTTTTCGCCGTTTCGCTGGCAACGCTGTAACTGCCCGTCGCTGGATTCCAGATAACTTTAAAAATTTTGTTCATTATTGATGCTCTCTATTCCTTGATATAAGCGCAGAAGCTGCATTTATTTTTTGTTTTTTCGCTGCCGAGTTTCAGCAGATTGAACAGTGTCGAACTGGAGATTGGCCATATTGATGGACAACTTCAGATACTTCAGTTTATTAGGCGAAACGCCTTTTAATGTCAGATTAATGTCTTGCCATTGACCAGGCATTAATTGCAGAGTGGAATTCAGTGTGGTGTTGAAAAGTAATTGTTGCCACTTTGCCAGATCTTTGGCATCGGTGGGTCTTTCATTGCCCCATGTCGCATGAAAGCCAATATTTGATACGGGAACGCTTAATAAATTAACCAGCGAAATACGAATAACGCTGCCATTTTCAACTGCATCAATAGCCAGCACCCGGCCTGCCAAACCAACAGAGCCGTTATTTAAAATGAAGTATTGGGTTTGTGCCGGGTTAAATTCTGTAAAGACAAATTCGTCCTGTTTGTCTTTAACCGCCTTCACCACGCCAGCGAGCGTCTTGGTACTATTTATGATAGTAGTTTGTTGTTTTTCAAAATGTTCTATCTTTCGCTTATCGAGTTCCTGTTGTTTCTCAAGCGCCTCAATTTTGCTTTTTTGCAACTCTTGCTGTGTAACGAGGTCGTCGACCTTACTCGCTTTTTCAATATAGTCACACCCTGCCAATAAGCAGAGAGGCACTATTATTAACACGCTTAACAGTGTTTTCTTTAGGTTCATAGGATGAATTCCTTTTCATAATCCCGATACAGTTGATAATTACGGCACAATCATTTTTTTTATGAATGATTAGAGTGGAGCATATCCGGCAAATAAATTTGTTAGAGAATTTTTGTATTAATCGGTTGTGCGAATATGTTATTAAGTGTCAAACAATTTCGGTTTGTAGCCAATAATATTAATCGCGCGGATTTTAATGATCGGTGTCAATCAATGTCAAATTTTTCACCGGATAAAGGCCCAGGGCAGGGAAAGGTAAATATTCAGTTGAGTGATGTTTTATTGCGAAGTTTGCGATGCTGATAGAAAAATTTAAATAATTAATTATGTTTCAAGCATTGCTATGCGGTAATTCATTGTTGATATTGATACATCATTATTTAATTTGTACCTGCTTTTCAGAATTTAGCCTGCTCAGATCGCTCAGAAGTGTAGGTGGAGTTGAATATATAATGTTAAGAACGTTACAAATATTCGATCTCTGAAACAGGCTCCTGCATGTGCCAGCAGGAGCGAGTAAATCGTGAGTGGCTGTAATTACAGCGACGAGAAAGGAACTTAAAACGCGGTCTTAGAGAACCCTGTCATCTCTTGCAGGCCCATTTCACGGCCCAGCGCGGTCATTGGGTGCACAACCACCAGTCCGCGAACACTTTTTTTTAGCTTGCCCATATCAGCCTGCTCTTTTTTGGTGATTGCACGCTGGAACGGCATCTTCATCAGCTTCTGTGCTTCCTTACTGAGTTTCTGGCTGTGAACTTCGCGCAGGCGAGCAATTTCTGCTTCCAGAGTGGCTTTCTCTTTTTCCAGTTCGGCATATTTGTCTGCGGCTTCAACCAGCGACAGATCGGCCTGCTGGTGACGGATGGCATCCAGACGATCGCTGAGACGTTTGATTTCGTTTTTTTCGACTTCTTTCATGTGATGACTTCTGATAGAGATAAATTTATAGCCTCTAGTATGCGCGACCAGGTGCTTTGTTCACAACTGATGGCGTTGCAATAGTTCTATAACGTAAACATTAACATGCTTAAAAACTACGCAATTTATTGATTAATTAAGAAATTTAAAGAAAAAAGATAGTTAATAGAAACGGATGATTATTGAGGATTGAGCACGTTTTCCTTAATGTCATTTATACCGGGATCTAAACTAAAATTGGCGGCCGCGCATTCCCGGCGCGGGGTAATACGGAGATATCATCATGGGCAAATTAGGTGAAAACGTTCCGCTTCTTATCGATAAAGCCGTAGATTTCATGGCATCGAGCCAGGCGTTCCGGGAGTATCTGAAAAAACTACCTCCCCGTAACGCGATTCCGTCCGGAATACCTGATGAAAGCGTGCCGTTATATCTACAACGTCTGGAATATTATCGTCGGCTTTATCGGCCGAAACAGGTAGAGGAGAAGTAAGCGAAAGTACTTACTTTTGAAAGGCTTTTTTTAAGCTGATTTTGGAAATCAGCTCTGTCAGTGAAAGGACCATTGTTGATCGCACAGCCTGTTGGTAACGCTGAATTTGCATTGCATACAAACTGGAGTCTGCAGGTTCAAACTGTGGCGGCGGTGGTAACGCCGCCACGCAATGCAGTTCACCAAAGGGTCCAAGGATTTCGTCGTCGGTAAACGCGTACTCGTTGCCGTCGTGATTTAGCTCTTCACGCAATGCCATCAGCAGTTCCGCATCTTCGTATTCCTGGCGGTTAATGACGCCCAACCCGTAAATGAGTTTTAAACGCACAGAAAGATCGCCCAGCGGACCATCGCCGTCGAGTAACGGTTCTACAGCATACTTCACCGCGTAATCGTCTTTGCGGAATACCTGAAGCACCAGAAGATTTACCGCCTCGGTCAAAAGCTCGACGGCGGTGATCAGAAAGCTTCGCACGGTTTTGCCAGCATTCAGACGCTCAAGCACACGGTTTTCAAAGGCCTGGGTTTGTTCCATTGTTGCCTGCATATCTGACAATCTGTTATTCGGGCGCAGAGTGTCCTGCGCCTGGTCCACCATTATTGCATTGCTTTATAAGCGGTTACCGCCTCGGATACAACCTCGCTGTTGGCATCAAGACCGGAAATCTGTGCCAGCGCCGCCTGCGGACCTTTGTCAGCGATCAGTGCTGCCAGTTCCTGAGCCTGCGGATCATCTTCACTGCGGAAGTGCATTGCAGCGGCAATACCTTCAATCAGGTTTTTATGTGGCAGACCATATTCCAGTGTACCGAGCAGTGGCTTAATCAGACGGTCACCAGCGCTCAGTTTACGCAGCGGCTGACGGCCTACGCGCTCTACATCATCTTTCAGATACGGGTTCTCGAAACGACCGAGGATTTTCTGGATGTATGCCGCATGCTTGTCTGCGTCAAAGCCGTAGCGCTTGATCAGTACCGCACCGCTTTCTTCCATCGCACCTTTTACCACCGCGCGGATTTTCTCGTCGAGAATCGCATCACGAATGGTCTGATGACCCGCCAGTTTTCCGAGGTACGCGGTTATAGCATGACCCGTATTCAGGGTGAAGAGTTTACGTTCGACAAATGCCATCAGGTTGTCGGTTAACTCCATGCCTGGGATGTTCGGCAGCGCGCCTTTGAACTGGGTTTTATCAACAATCCATTCGCTGAATGTTTCTACCGTCACTTCCAGCGGATCGTTGGTTGCAGAAGCCGAAGGCGGCACGATGCGGTCAACGGCGGAATCAACAAAGCCAACGTGTTCTTCTACCCACGCTTTGGCATCTTCCGGCAGGGCGTTCATCACATGTCCTTTCAGCTGTGTGGTGCCGCGGACCATGTTTTCACAAGCGATGATGTTCAGCGGGGATTCATTACCTTGTTCTTTACGTTTCACCAGCCCTTTGGCGATTGCCGGGGCAATACGTTCCAGCACAACCGGGCCCACGGCGGTAGTGACTAAATCAACCTGAGCAATCAGATCAACGACATCATCACCAATGCTGCTGACAGCATTGACGCCGGAAACGGTATCTACCTGCTCGGTTTCACCAACCACATGAACCTGATAGCTATGACGGGCATTCAGGGCATCAAGTACCACCTGATTGACATCGGCAAACGTCAGTTGGATACCCGCGTCTGCCAGCAGTTTACCGATAAAGCCACGACCGATATTACCTGCGCCAAAATGTAATGCTTTCATAGTATTAACCTTCATCAATGTTTTTACCCGAGAGGGCTGGGGTGAGGCTTTTCCCTCACCCAAACCCTCTCCGTGAGGAGAGGGTAGGATTGGATTACTTACGACCTGCCAGCAATTCCAGCACTTCATCCACGCTGGTGGTGTGTGCCAGACGCTCGATGACAGTCTCATCATCCAGTGCATTGGTCAGGCTGGTGATAACCTGAATGTGCTCGTTGTTACGGGCAGCAATACCAATCACCAGACGGGCAATGTCATCTTCTTCTTCACCGAAGCGCACGCCTTCCGGGTACTGGCAGAACACCACGCCCGTTTTCAGTACGCGATCTTTTGCTTCAACCGTACCGTGTGGCACCGCGATAGACTCACCCAGATAAGTCGGGGTCAGTTTTTCACGATCCAGCATCGCCTGAACGTATTCCGGCTCAACGTAACCGCCTTTCACCAGCTGCTCGCCAGCAAAACGAATCGCTTCTTCTTTGGTGGCCGCTTTGCGACCGAGGAAGATGTTCTCCGCGCCTAGCTTGAACAGGTTAGCACTGGAATCGTCAAAGCTGTCTTTCAGACTGTCTTTCACTTTTACTTCGTTTTCAGTATGGCGCTGGGCAGCAACCAGACGTTCGGTCAGGCTGGTGTACAGGCCGCTGTCGAGGAAGTTGGTCAGCGAAATATGCTGTGCCTGCGGAACCTGGCGCATAGCGCGTTCGGTCAGGTCACGGTGAGTGATGACCAGGTCCACATCTGGCGGCAGGTTGTTGATCGCGCTGTTAGTAACAGAAATCTGCGACAGACCTGCATCCTGAATTTTCTTACGCAGCACACCTGCGCCCATCGCACTGGAACCCATACCGGCGTCACAGGCAACGATGATTTTACGTACGTGGCTCAGGTCGTTAGTCACATCGCCCGCAGACAGCGGAGATGCACCTTTAGACTCAGCTTTCATTTCCTGAACGCGACGCGCAGCAGCTTCAATATCATCTTCTTCTTTCACTTTGCTGGTTTTCAGCAAAATAGCAGAGACAACGAAGGAGACTGCCATCGCCGCACACACACCCGCGATGTTAGCGAAGTAAGCACCTTTTGGCGTCATCGCCAGTACAGCAAGGATAGAACCCGGAGATGCCGGAGAAACCAGCCCACCGCCCAGGATAGTCAGCGTGAATACGCCAGTCATACCGCCGAGGATAACGGCCAGAATCAGACGCGGATTCATCAGCACATACGGGAAGTAGATTTCGTGGATACCCCCCAGGAAGTGGATGATTGCCGCACCGCCCGCAGACTGTTTAGCGCTACCACGACCAAAGAACATGTACGCCAGCAGCACGCCCATACCTGGACCTGGGTTAGCTTCAATCAGGAAGAAGATGGATTTACCCAGTTCATGGGACTGCTGAATACCCAGCGGCGAGAAGATACCGTGGTTAATGGCGTTGTTGAGGAACAGGATTTTCGCCGGTTCAACAAAGATAGACGCCAGCGGCAGCATGTCATGGACAACCATGAAGTTAACGCCCGCAGCCAGCATTTTGGACAGGGCTTCAACAATTGGACCAATGCCGAGGAACGCCAGAATAGCGAGGATCATCCCGATGATGCCAGCGGAGAAGTTATTCACCAGCATCTCAAAACCGGATTTGATCTTACCGTCTACCCAGCGGTCGAAGTGCTTAATGCACCAGCCGCCCAGCGGACCTGCAATCATAGAACCGAGGAACATCGGCATGTCTGCGCCGACGATAACGCCCATGGTGGTAATGGCACCGACTACGCCGCCACGTTCGCCGCCTACCAGCTTACCACCGGTATAACCGATCAGCAGCGGCAGGAGATAAGTGATCATCGGCCCGACCAGCTTCGCCAGCGTTTCGTTCGGTAACCACCCTGTTGGAATAAATAACGCGGTGATGATACCCCACGCGATAAACGCGCCGATATTTGGCATCACCATGTTGCTGAGGAAACGACCAAAGCTTTGCACTTTGATCTTAATATCGGATGACATAAAAACACCCCTTCTTATGTTTGCTGTCGCGCAGGCTGGAAGCCCGAGGTTTTTTGTTAATGTGGCGGCAGAGGTAGCCGGACCTTGTAGATACTGCGAAATCTGGCACTGAATCGGTTAACTGTCCAGTCGGCGGCCTTTTGTGTGATATCAGTCACATAAATGTAGGGGGTAGAGAGGTAATTTACGTGATGCTCATCACAAAATGCTTGTGTAAAAAAGCAACAAGGCGGCGATTTTCGCTAAAAATGGCATTTAAATGTGAGTAATGTCACATTTTTGTTTTGTTAGTTTGTTGAATCTTTGTGATCTGAATCACAAGATATTTTCTTACGGCGTTCACCTGATGTGATCTGCAGCATGTTATGCCTTCGTCATAAAATCGTTATGTAACTAAGCAACTCATCACCTCTAAAAATTATTCTTCGGTGTTATGGCGAGAATCGCCAACCCGGATTATTGTCAAAATATCAGCCCGACTCCCATCTGGCTGCCAGCCAAAAACAACACTGATAAACGTGAATCCGAGGCAGATATGTTTCTAAACTATTTCGCGTTGGGAGTGCTGATCTTCGTCTTTCTGGTGATTTTTTATGGAATCATCGCGATACATGACATCCCTTATCTGATTGCCAAAAAGCGCAATCACCCCCATGCCGACGCTATTCATACGGCGGGCTGGGTGAGCCTGTTTACTCTGCATGTTATCTGGCCGTTTTTGTGGATCTGGGCGACGCTCTATCAACCGGAGCGCGGCTGGGGCATGCAGTCACATGTTGCGCCGCAAGGCGACGTGCCAGACCCGGAAATCGCCGCACTTTCTGACCGAATTTCCCGGCTGGAGCACCAACTCGCCGCCGAGAGAAAGACTGACTATTCCACGTTCCCGGAGATCTAATTATGGATCTATTGATTGTTTTAACTTACGTGGCACTGGCGTGGGCGGTCTTTAAAATCTTCCGCATTCCGGTGAATCAGTGGACGCTGGCGACGGCGGCGCTGGGAGGCGTGTTTCTGGTGAGTGGTTTGATTTTGTTGATGAACTACAACCACCCTTACACTTTTACCGCGCAAAAGGCAGTGATAGCGATCCCCATCACGCCACAGGTGACGGGAATTGTTACTGAAGTCACCGACAAAAATAATCAGCTTATTCAGAAGGGCGAGGTGCTTTTTAAGCTCGACCCGGTTCGTTACCAGGCGCGAGTTGACAGACTTCAGGCTGACCTGATGACGGCGACGCATAATATAAAGACGCTGCGCGCGCAGCTCACTGAAGCGCAGGCCAACACCACCCAGGTTTCAGCGGAGCGCGACCGTCTGTTTAAAAATTATCAACGTTACCTGAAAGGCAGCCAGGCGGCAGTGAATCCGTTCTCGGAACGTGACATCGACGATGCGCGGCAAAATTTCCTCGCGCAGGACGCGCTGGTGAAAGGCTCGGTGGCGGAGCAGGCGCAGATCCAGAGCCAGCTCGACAGTATGGTTAACGGCGAGCAGTCGCAGATTGTGAGCTTAAGAGCGCAACTTACTGAAGCAAAATATAACCTTGAGCAGACTGTCATTCGCGCACCGAGTAATGGCTACGTTACTCAGGTACTGATCCGCCCAGGTACATACGCAGCTGCCTTGCCGCTACGTCCGGTGATGGTTTTCATCCCCGAGCAAAAACGGCAAATTGTCGCCCAATTTCGGCAGAACTCGCTGTTACGTCTGAAACCCGGCGATGATGCGGAAGTGGTGTTTAACGCGCTACCTGGGCAGGTGTTTCACGGCAAACTGACCAGTATTTTACCTGTCGTGCCAGGCGGTTCTTATCAGGCGCAGGGGGTATTGCAATCATTAACGGTCGTGCCCGGCACGGACGGTGTGCTGGGAACCATTGAACTGGACCCTAACGATGATATCGATGCCTTACCCGACGGCATCTACGCCCAGGTGGCAGTTTACTCCGACCATTTCAGCCATGTTTCGGTGATGCGGAAAGTGCTACTAAGAATGACCAGTTGGATGCATTATCTTTATTTGGATCATTGAGACTTGTATCACCTGTGTTTTGCGCGAGCCTGAGCCATACTGATATTTTTCCTCGCACAAAGGACTCGGCATGAAACTCGTCGGTAGCTACACCAGCCCGTTTGTACGCAAACTTTCTATTCTGTTGTTAGAAAAGGGCATAACGTTCGAATTTATTAATGAACTGCCCTATAACGCGGATAACGGCGTGGCGCAATTTAACCCGTTAGGAAAAGTACCGGTACTGGTGACCGAAGAGGGCGAATGCTGGTTTGATTCACCGATCATCGCTGAATATATTGAATTAATGAATGTTGCTCCGGCGATGTTGCCGCGCGATCCGCTGGAGTCGTTGCGGGTGCGCAAAATTGAGGCACTGGCGGATGGCATTATGGATGCCGGGCTGGTATCGGTGCGTGAACAGGCGCGTCCGGCGGCGCAGCAGTCTGAAGATGAATTGTTACGTCAGCGTGAGAAAATCAACCGCAGTCTGGATGTGCTGGAAGGATATCTGGTCGATGGCACGCTCAAAACCGATACGGTCAATCTGGCGACTATCGCCATTGCCTGTGCCGTCGGATATCTCAATTTCCGCCGCGTTGCGCCAGGCTGGTGTGTCGACCGCCCACACTTAGTCAAACTGGTCGAAAACCTGTTTAGCCGCGAAAGTTTTGCTCGCACCGAACCGCCAAAGGCTTGATGCGCGATATGTCCTCCTGACCCATCTCACGTTACAATCCGTGGTTATGTTAAACGCCCTTCTCCGTGTGAGAGGGCCTTGATCAGCCAGGTTTCCTATGACAACCGAAACGCGTTCCCTCTATAGTCAACTTCCGGCTATTGATCGCTTATTGCGCGATAGCTCCTTCCTTTCTTTGCGTGATACTTATGGTCACACCCGCGTGGTGGAATTGCTGCGTCAGATGCTTGACGAAGCGCGAGAAGTGATTCGTGACAGCCAGACGCTGCCCGCGTGGTGTGAAAACTGGGCGCAAGAAGTCGATGCCCGGTTGACGAAAGAGGCGCAGAGCGCGCTGCGTCCGGTGATCAACCTGACGGGAACCGTGCTGCATACCAACCTTGGTCGAGCTTTACAGGCGGAAGCCGCGGTGGAAGCCGTTGCGCAGGCTATGCGTTCGCCAGTGACCCTCGAGTACGATCTGGACGACGCCGGACGCGGACATCGCGATCGTGCGCTGGCGCAGCTGCTGTGCCGTATTACGGGGGCGGAAGATGCCTGTATCGTCAATAACAATGCGGCGGCGGTATTGTTGATGTTGGCGGCCACTGCCAGTGGGAAAGAGGTGGTGGTATCTCGCGGCGAACTGGTGGAGATTGGCGGCGCGTTTCGTATTCCCGATGTTATGCGTCAGGCAGGCTGCACCCTACACGAAGTAGGGACCACCAACCGCACGCACGCGAATGATTATCGTCAGGCGGTGAATGAAAATACCGCACTGTTGATGAAAGTACATACCAGTAACTACAGCATTCAGGGGTTCACCAAAGCGATAGACGAAGCTGAACTGGTGGCGCTTGGCAAAGAGCTGGATATTCCCGTGGTGACTGATTTAGGCAGTGGCTCGCTGGTCGATCTTAGCCAGTACGGTTTGCCGAAAGAGCCAATGCCGCAGGAGTTGATTGCGGCGGGCGTCAGTCTGGTGAGTTTCTCCGGCGACAAGTTGTTAGGCGGGCCGCAGGCAGGGATTATCGTTGGTAAAAAAGAGATGATCGCCCGCCTGCAAAGCCACCCGCTGAAGCGTGCATTACGCGCGGATAAAATGACCCTTGCGGCGCTGGAAGCCACGTTGCGTCTTTATTTACACCCTGAAGCTCTGAGTAAAAAATTACCGACCCTGCGCCTGCTTACCCGCAGCGCAGAGGTCATTCAAATCCAGGCACAACGTTTACAGGCTCCCCTTGCCGCACATTACGGCGCGGAGTTTGCGGTACAGGTTATGCCATGTCTTTCGCAGATTGGCAGTGGTTCGCTGCCGGTTGATCGCCTGCCGAGCGCGGCATTAACGTTTACACCCCATGATGGACGCGGTAGCCACCTTGAGTCATTAGCCGCCCGCTGGCGTGAATTGCCAGTGCCGGTGATTGGTCGTATTTATGACGGACGATTGTGGCTGGATTTACGCTGCCTTGAAGATGAGCAACGGTTTTTGGAGATGTTGTTGAAATGATTATTGCGACTGCCGGACACGTTGACCACGGCAAAACAACCTTATTGCAGGCGATTACTGGCGTAAATGCCGACCGTCTGCCTGAAGAAAAAAAGCGTGGCATGACCATCGATCTCGGCTATGCCTACTGGCCGCAGCCGGATGGTCGCGTGCCTGGTTTTATCGACGTACCCGGTCATGAAAAGTTTCTTTCCAACATGCTGGCGGGCGTTGGTGGTATCGATCACGCGCTGTTGGTGGTGGCGTGCGATGACGGCGTGATGGCACAGACCCGTGAGCATCTGGCGATTTTGCAGCTGACCGGTAACCCGATGCTGACAGTGGCGCTGACCAAAGCCGATCGCGTGGACGAAGCGCGTGTTGATGAGGTTGAACGCCAGGTAAAGGAGGTGCTGCGGGAATACGGTTTTGCTGAGGCAAAACTGTTTATCACCGCAGCAACCGAAGGTCGGGGAATTGATGCCCTGCGCGAGCATCTGCTTCAGTTACCAGAACGCGAACACGCCAGCCAACATAGTTTCCGCCTCGCGATCGACCGTGCATTTACCGTAAAAGGTGCCGGGCTGGTCGTCACCGGTACGGCGTTAAGCGGGGAAGTGAAGGTAGGCGATTCAATCTGGCTGACTGGTGTAAATAAACCGATGCGCGTGCGTGCGCTACATGCGCAAAATCAGCCAACAGAAACTGCCCATGCCGGGCAGCGTATCGCGCTTAACATCGCGGGTGATGCGGAAAAAGAGCAGATTAACCGTGGCGACTGGCTGCTTGCCGATGCGCCGCCGGAGCCGTTCACACGGGTGATTGTCGAGCTTCAAACCCATACACCGCTGACCCAGTGGCAGCCGCTGCATATTCACCACGCCGCCAGCCACGTTACGGGACGCGTTTCGCTGCTGGAAGATAACCTTGCCGAGCTGGTGTTCGACACGCCGCTGTGGCTGGCGGATAACGATCGCATAGTGCTGCGCGATATCTCGGCCCGCAACACGCTGGCGGGGGCGCGTGTGGTGATGCTTAACCCGCCGCGTCGCGGTAAGCGTAAGCCGGAATATCTGCAATGGCTGGCGTCTCTTGCACGGGCGCAGAGCGATGCCGATGCGTTATCTGTTCATCTGGAACGCGGCGCGGTTAACCTTGCGGATTTCGCCTGGGCACGGCAGCTCAACGGCGAAGGGATGCGCGAACTGCTGCAACAGCCTGGCTATATTCAGGCTGGTTACAGCTTGTTGAATGCGCCAGTTGCCGCCCGCTGGCAGCGGAAAATTATCGACACATTAGCGACTTATCATGAGCAACATCGCGATGAGCCTGGTCCTGGGCGCGAACGTCTGCGACGTATGGCGTTGCCAATGGAAGATGAAGCGCTGGTACTGTTGCTGATTGAAAAGATGCGCGAAAGCGGCGACATCCTCAGTCATCACGGCTGGCTGCATCTGCCGGATCACAAAGCGGGCTTCAGCGAAGAGCAGCAGGCCATCTGGCAAAAAGCAGAGCCGCTGTTTGGTGACGAACCGTGGTGGGTGCGTGATCTGGCAAAAGAGACGGGAACCGACGAGCAGGCAATGCGCCTGACTCTACGCCAGGCGGCGCAGCAGGGGATAATTACCGCGATCGTTAAAGATCGTTATTACCGTAACGATCGGATTGTCGAATTTGCCAATATGATCCGCGATCTCGATCAGGAGTGTGGTTCAACCTGCGCGGCGGATTTCCGCGATCGCTTAGGCGTAGGCCGCAAGCTGGCAATTCAGATTCTGGAATATTTTGACCGCATTGGCTTTACGCGGCGTCGTGGAAATGATCATTTATTGCGCGACGCATTATTATTTCCGGAAAAATAAGGAAATGATTAATTCATAATAAATATGAATTAATACAAAATTTCTTATTAATGTTAAGAAGGCACGTTATTTGATGAATGTAACGTGCTTTTTATTAAAAATATTTTAATAAACGGTAATGTTGATCATATTTTCAAATGAAAATCCTCAGTAAGCTGCCCGCCCTTTTTTACACTTTCAGGAGTGTGTTATGGCAGCTTCAACCTTTTTTATTCCTTCCGTGAATGTTATTGGTGCTGATTCATTGAATGATGCAATGAATATGATGGCAGATTATGGATTTACCCGTACCTTAATTGTCACCGACAATATGTTAACGAAATTGGGTATGGCGGGTGATGTGCAAAAAGCACTGGAAGAACGCAATATTTTTAGCGTTATTTATGATGGCACCCAACCTAACCCCACCACGGAAAACGTCGCCGCAGGTTTGAAATTACTTAAAGAAAATAATTGCGATAGCGTGATCTCCTTAGGCGGTGGTTCTCCGCACGACTGCGCAAAAGGTATTGCGCTGGTGGCAGCCAATGGCGGCGATATTCGCGATTACGAAGGCGTTGACCGCTCTGCAAAACCGCAGCTGCCGATGATCGCCATCAATACCACGGCGGGTACGGCCTCTGAAATGACCCGTTTCTGCATCATCACTGACGAAGCGCGTCATATCAAAATGGCGATTGTGGATAAACATGTAACTCCGTTGCTTTCTGTCAATGACTCCTCTCTGATGATCGGTATGCCGAAGTCACTGACCGCCGCAACGGGTATGGATGCCTTAACGCACGCTATCGAAGCGTATGTTTCTATTGCCGCCACGCCGATCACTGACGCTTGCGCACTGAAAGCGGTGACCATGATTGCCGAAAATCTGCCGTTAGCCGTTGAAGATGGCAGTAATGCTAAAGCGCGTGAAGCAATGGCTTATGCTCAGTTCCTCGCCGGTATGGCGTTCAATAATGCTTCTCTGGGTTATGTTCATGCGATGGCGCACCAGCTGGGCGGTTTCTACAACCTGCCACACGGTGTATGTAACGCCGTTTTGCTGCCGCATGTTCAGGTGTTCAACAGCAAAGTCGCTGCTGCGCGTCTGCGTGACTGTGCTGCTGCCATGGGCGTTAACGTGACAGGCAAAAATGACGCGGAAGGCGCAGAAGCGTGCATCAATGCCATCCGTGAACTGGCGAAGAAAGTGAATATCCCGGCAGGCCTGCGTGACCTGAACGTGAAAGAAGAAGATTTCGCGGTACTGGCCACCAATGCCCTGAAAGATGCGTGTGGGTTTACTAACCCGATTCAGGCAACTCACGAAGAAATTGTGGCGATTTATCGCGCCGCAATGTAATCATCATTCCCACAACGGCTGGCGAGTTGTCAGCCGCTTTTTCAACTATCTCAAAACTTGCTTTTTTTGAGATAGTTTCTCTTTCCTGCTATACACTATCTCAATATTGCGCTTTTTTGAGATAAGCACATGGCTATCAAATCACCTCCCGGACTTATTCCTTTATCACACTTATCGGGTGAGGAACTCCTGGCCCACCTGCGCTTTAACCGGGTTACCGATGAAAAAGGACGTTATCTGCCTTTTGATGAGTTGCAGTACCGCATCAAAAAAGGAGAAAACGTCGATGTGGCGTGGACGCTTACCCGTCTGGCGCGCAACGCGGCGATCCAACGAATTAATTATTGCAATGAAGCGGGTGAACAGGCCGGATTCAACATTACCCCGGTGATTGCAGAAGCGTGCGAGCTTGTCGACAAACGTGCTACCGCGCTGGCGCTGAAAGATCAGACTGAACGGTTACGCGGGGCCGGAGCCGAGTTAAGCCAGTTACGCCTGGAAGAGCCGATCATCAGCTCCCAGCTGGAAGGTGCGAATACTACAACGCTGGTGGCGAGAAAAATGCTGGAAACAGGGCGGTCGCCACGCACTGAAGACGAGCATATGATTGCGGGAAATGCCCGGCTGATGGCGGAAATTCCGCACTTACTCGCAGAACCGCTGACACCTGCGCTTATTCGCCAGTTACATGCCATTGGTATGGGTGGAATCAATGACGCGAAATATCGTCCGGGAGAATTTCGTGAAACAGATGATGTTGTGATCGCCGACTATGATGGCAATATAGTGCATCAACCGCCCGCTGCGGCATTGTTACCGGAACGGCTGGAAAAAGTTTGCCAGTGGTTAAACAGCCATGAAGGGTATATTCATCCGTTGGTCCGTGCCTGCATTCTGCATTTTATGCTGGCCCATGAACATCCGTTTCGGGATGGCAACGGGCGCACCAGTCGGGCGCTGTTTTACTGGTATATGCTGAAATCGGGCTACGATGTCTTTAAATATATTTCCATCAGCCGTTTGCTTCATGCTGCACCGGTCAAATATGTCGCCAGCTACCAGTACACTGAATCAGATGGTATGGATCTGACTTATTTCCTTGAATATCAGGCGGGTGTCATTAAACGTGCTCTGCAAAACTGGCAGCAGCATATCGATGAAATTACACAACGAAGCGCAAAACTCGATAGTGTGCTGTTTAGCTCTGGTGTGCTTAAACGCCTGAATCCGCGCCAGGTAACGCTCCTGAATGTGATGCTCGCCAATCCGGGGAAAGAGTACACAGTTGCTGAAATTAGCGCGAGCCTGGGCGTCTCTGATAATACGGCTCGAGCTGATTTACGGACAATTGTTAAAGAAGGGTTTGCGCAAGAGAAGAAAATTAATGACCAGCAAGCCGTGTACTTCGCGCATTATCCGCTGTAACCCTTGCCCGTAAATTCGTGATAGCCGTCGTAAAGCTGTTATCGACTGGCGAAGATTTCGCCAGTCACGTCTACCCTTGTTATACCTCACACCGCAAGGAGACGATCATGACCAATAATCCCCCTTCAGCACAGATTAAGCCCGGCGAGTATGGTTTTCCTCTTAAGTTAAAAGCCCGTTATGACAACTTTATCGGCGGCGAGTGGGTAGCCCCTGCCGACGGCGAGTATTACCAGAACCTGACTCCGGTGACCGGGCAGCTGCTGTGCGAAGTGGCGTCTTCGGGCAAACGAGACATCGATCTGGCGCTGGATGCTGCGCACAAAGTGAAAGATAAATGGGCGCATACTTCGGTGCAGGATCGCGCGGCGATTCTGTTTAAGATTGCCGATCGGATGGAGCAGAACCTCGAACTGTTAGCGACCGCTGAAACCTGGGATAACGGCAAACCCATTCGCGAAACCAGTGCTGCTGATGTGCCGCTGGCGATTGACCATTTTCGCTATTTTGCCTCGTGTATTCGGGCGCAGGAAGGCGGTATTAGTGAAGTGGATAGCGAAACTGTGGCTTATCACTTCCACGAACCGTTAGGCGTGGTGGGGCAGATTATTCCGTGGAACTTCCCGCTGCTGATGGCGAGCTGGAAAATGGCTCCCGCGCTGGCGGCGGGCAACTGTGTGGTGCTGAAACCCGCACGTCTTACCCCGCTCTCAGTACTGCTGCTAATGGAAATCGTCGGTGATTTACTGCCGCCGGGCGTGGTGAACGTGGTCAACGGTGCGGGCGGAGAAATTGGCGAATATCTGGCGACCTCGAAACGCATCGCCAAAGTGGCGTTTACCGGCTCAACGGAAGTGGGCCAACAAATTATGCAGTACGCCACGCAAAACATTATTCCGGTGACGCTGGAACTGGGCGGCAAGTCGCCAAATATCTTCTTTGCTGATGTGATGGATGAAGAAGATGCCTTTTTCGATAAAGCGCTGGAAGGCTTTGCACTGTTTGCCTTTAACCAGGGCGAAGTTTGCACCTGTCCAAGCCGTGCTTTAGTGCAGGAGTCTATCTACGAACGCTTTATGGAACGCGCCATCCGCCGTGTCGAAAGCATTCGTAGCGGTAACCCGCTCGACAGCGTGACGCAAATGGGGGCGCAGGTTTCGCACGGGCAATTGGAAACCATCCTCAACTACATTGATATTGGTAAAAAAGAGGGCGCAGACGTGCTCACCGGCGGGCGGCGCAAGCTGCTGGAAGGCGAACTGAAAGACGGCTACTACCTCGAACCGACGATTCTGTTTGGTCAGAATAATATGCGCGTGTTCCAGGAAGAAATTTTTGGTCCGGTGCTGGCGGTGACCACCTTCAAAACGATGGAAGAAGCGCTGGTGCTGGCGAACGACACGCAATATGGCCTGGGCGCGGGTGTCTGGAGCCGCAACGGTAATCTGGCCTATAAGATGGGGCGCGGCATTCAGGCCGGGCGCGTGTGGACCAACTGTTATCACGCTTACCCGGCACATGCGGCGTTTGGCGGCTACAAACAATCAGGTATCGGCCGTGAAACCCACAAGATGATGCTGGAGCATTACCAGCAAACCAAGTGCCTGCTGGTGAGCTACTCGGATAAACCGTTGGGGCTGTTCTGATATAAGAAGCTGGTCGCATTGGGTATTCATTGCCTGATGCGACGCTTACGCGTCTTATCATGCCTACGGGGACCTGACCGTAGGCCGGATAAGGCGTACACGCCGCATCCGGCATAAACAAAGCGCACGTTGTTACAATTTACGTTTTAAATCTACGTGCGCAATAACCCAGACTACGCCAACAGAAGTGCGTTTCTGGGGCGTGTTTTGCCAGGAGTTTAATCTCGCGTTTCGATGGTGAGCGGGCGAACCAGGCCATAAATCACCATTGGCGTTCCGAGGCCAATCAGCAATAAACGGTAGATAATTGAAGGTTTAATACGCTTAATCTGCATTGTGGATGTTTTACGGTTTTTATTCATAAATTTGGTCAATAGTTACATTATTTCAATATGATAAGCTTCGACCTGTTGAAAAGCCAGGCACACACTTCAGAAAGTATATAAAAAACCATATGTCGTTATATAAATAAGGAAATTGCACCGCATTATGGTATTTCATAATATGCGTTAATTGTTCTTTTTTATATTCTCTGAGGGAAATATGTTCCTGGATTATTTTGCACTGGGAGTACTTATTTTTGTATTTCTGGTGATCTTCTATGGGATTATTATTTTACATGATATTCCCTACCTGATTGCTAAAAAACGTAATCATCCACATGCCGACGCCATTCATGTTGCTGGTTGGGTAAGTCTTTTTACGTTACATGTTATCTGGCCATTTTTGTGGATTTGGGCCACGCTTTACCGCCCGGAGCGTGGATGGGGAATGCAAAACCATGACTCCTCCGTTGTGCAACTACAACAGCGTATTGCCGGGCTGGAGAAACAGCTCGCTGACATCAAATCCTCTTCTGCCGAGTAATACTTATGGATTTACTGATTATTTTAACCTATGTGGCTTTCGCATGGGCAATGTTTAAGATCTTTAAAATTCCTGTAAATAAATGGACCATTCCCACAGCGGCCCTGGGAGGCATATTTATTGTCAGCGGTCTAATTCTGTTAATGAACTATAACCATCCGTATACCTTTAAAGCGCAAAAAGCGGTTATTTCTATTCCTGTTGTCCCACAGGTGACAGGCGTGGTGATCGAAGTGACGGACAAGAAAAATACGCTGATTAAAAAAGGTGAGGTGCTATTTCGACTGGACCCGACGCGTTATCAGGCGCGGGTGGATCGGCTGATGGCGGATATCGTTACCGCAGAACATAAACAGCGGGCGTTGGGCGCAGAGTTAGATGAGATGGCGGCGAATACTCAGCAGGCAAAGGCCACGCGGGATAAATTCGCTAAAGAGTATCAGCGTTACGCACGCGGCAGTCAGGCGAAAGTAAACCCGTTTTCAGAACGCGATATCGATGTGGCGCGGCAAAATTATCTGGCGCAGGAAGCCTC
The DNA here is from genome assembly GCF_046487365.1 of Escherichia sp. WS1451. Lineage (NCBI taxonomy): Bacteria > Pseudomonadati > Pseudomonadota > Gammaproteobacteria > Enterobacterales > Enterobacteriaceae > Escherichia > Escherichia sp. WS1451. Next base: position 36,053 of record NZ_JBJQJP010000009.1, on the reverse strand, counting down.
CGTGAAGTCATCGGCGGCGGAACAAAAACAGATCCTGAGCCAGCTGGATAGCCTGGTGTTGGGTGAACATTCTCAAATCGCCAGCCTGAAAGCGCAGCTCGCGGAAGCAAAATATAACCTTGAGCAGACGATAGTGCGTGCGCCGAGCGATGGTTATGTGACCCAGGTGCTGATTCGTCCGGGTACCTATGCCGCGTCGCTGCCGCTACGTCCGGTGATGGTGTTTATACCCGATCAGAAACGACAAATCGTGGCGCAGTTCCGTCAGAACTCCTTGCTGCGCCTGGCTCCTGGCGACGATGCGGAAGTGGTGTTTAATGCTCTGCCAGGTAAGGTATTCAGCGGTAAGCTGGCAGCCATTAGTCCAGCTGTTCCCGGTGGAGCTTATCAGTCGACCGGCACCTTACAGACGTTAAACACAGCGCCGGGTTCAGATGGCGTTATCGCGACCATTGAACTGGATGAGCATACTGATTTGAGCGCTTTACCAGACGGTATTTACGCCCAGGTGGCGGTCTACTCTGATCATTTCAGCCATGTCTCGGTGATGCGCAAAGTGCTATTACGCATGACCAGCTGGGTGCATTACCTTTATCTCGATCATTAATCTTCGCTTTCCGCCGCTTGTTCAGGCCGCAGTTGCTGCGACTGAGCAAGCTGGTGGCGAATTTCACGCAGCATTTCATCCAGCACATACTGGACCCGCCAGGGCTGGTATTCCCGTTTACGGAAGATAGCCACCAGATCCAGCCACCATTCATACGGGTGCTGAAAGCAGGGCACCAGCGTGCCGTCTTGCAGATCGCTCTGCACACTTTTGTCTGGCGCAAACACAATCCCCAGGTGATTTCGTGCCAGCTCCAGCGCAGATTGCGTGTTGTCGCAAACGTAATTTCCCTTCACGCGATAATCCCGCACCTCTTTACTCCCGGCGACGTTGAAGCGCCAGATATTCGCGTCGTCGATCATCATCGAGTCGATCAAAATACAGGAGTGATGTTCGAGTTCGTCAGGACGGCTAATGGGATGTTTCTCAAGATAGCGCTGGCTGGCATAAGCGGTTACGGCATATTGGGTAATAAAACTGGCAACCAGCGATTCATCTTTTGGTTGGGCGTAGCTGATTAAAACATCACAATCATCGGGAAATTCGACGCCTTCATAAAAGGCATTACGCTCAAGATTGCAGGTTTTTAGCGATAAGGTGATATCACCGATATCTTTAATTTTATCGATTACATGTTTGGATAAATAGGTAATTATGCCGGTTGGTGCATAGATAGTGACCCGACCACGTTTCTCATGCTTATAATCTGCAATAAAATTATTAAGCTGCTCGTTTCTGTCCAGCATGTCGTTGATGTACGGTAACAGCACGGTGCCAAAAGGTGTGAGCATCAGCTGTCGGGTGGTTCGGTCAAAGACTTTTAAACCCACTTTTGATTCAAAATCAGCAAGATATTTGCTGACGTTGGCCTGTGCGATGCCAAGTACAGTCGCGGCATGGCTGATATTTTCACTGGCAGCGATTACCGAGATAATTTTTAACTCCCGGTACTTAAGTTGTAATTTTGTCATCGCAACAGCCCAATTATATATAATTTTATATATTACTATATAAATATGAATCTTGCACCGGAGAAATTGTAAGCATTACTATGCCGACTCTTTTTTATCTTATTTTAAAATGGAATACCGGACATGTTAATTAACCGCAATATTGTGGCGTTATTTGCGTTGCCTTTTATGGCAAGCGCAACTGCTTCTGAATTATCCATTGGTGCTGGTGCGGCTTATAATGAATCGCCTTATCGCGGTTATAATGAAAATACAAAGGCAATTCCGCTGATTAGTTATGAAGGTGATACTTTTTATGTTCGTCAGACCACGTTAGGTTTTATTCTGTCGCAAAGTGAAAAAAATGAACTTAGCCTGACCGCATCCTGGATGCCGCTGGAATTTGACCCTGCCGATAATGACGATTATGCCATGCAACAGCTTGATAAGCGTGATAGTACGGCTATGGCGGGGGTTGCCTGGTATCACCACGAGCGTTGGGGAACCGTGAAAGCCTCTGCGGCTGCGGACGTTCTGGATAACAGCAACGGCTGGGTGGGGGAGCTATCGGTATTCCACAAAATGCAGATAGGTCGCCTGTCGCTGACACCTGCGCTGGGCGTTCTCTATTATGACGAGAATTTCAGTGACTATTACTATGGCATTTCAGAGAGTGAGTCCCGTCGTAGCGGTCTGGCAAGTTATTCCGCGCAGGATGCCTGGGTGCCCTATGTCAGCCTGACGGCAAAATACCCGATAGGAGAGCACGTCGTATTGATGGCGAGCGCCGGATACAGCGAGCTGCCGGAAGAGATTACCGACAGCCCGATGGTTGATCGTAATGAGAGTTTTACCTTTGTCACCGGCGTGAGCTGGCGTTTTTAATTCACCGGTGGATGTCGGTGCGGCTGGCCTACGCTCTCGCACCGACTCGTGGGCCTGATAAGACGCGTTAAGCGTCGCATCAGGCAATGTGCTCCCTACGTTGGATGCGGCGCGAGCGCCTTATCCAACCTCCGGATGGCAATGCTTTTCCTCATTCACCCAGATCCGCATTTCGCCTTCACCCCGGTTAGCCCAGCTAAACCACGGAATAAACGTCAGAGTTTGCGGCTGGCGTTTGGCTGGCGCACTGTCGTAATGCCACAGCGGTTGCTGCTCTGGATTGCTCTGTTCATACCGGTAACCCGGTGCCTGGATTAAGATCTTATGGCGGAACAATCCCTTGCCTTCAAATGTCGTAAATGGCGCATCGGCGGGCAGCCACAGGTTATGCAGCGACTCGCTGTTGTCGGCCTGTTCCAGGCAATACACCAGCGGGCCGCGCTGAATCGCCACTTTTCCGGCGACGTGACGCACCAGCGGGTTACCGTAAACGCGACGTACCGGCATTGGCAACGTCAGATTCAGCGTGTCGCCCTCCTGCCATTCGCGGGTAATGTGCAAATACCCTTTACGAATATCCTGCTCGACCTCTTCCCCATTCAATGTAATCTGCGGCTGTGTGCACCAGTCCGGCAGACGTAAAGCCAGCGTATGACGCACCGGCTGGGGCGATTCAACCGCAATTGTCACCTGTTCCTGCCACGGATAGTTCCCGCTAACCCGCAGGCGCAACGTGCCATTTTCTACCGGCACTTCCATGCTGTTTCCTGCGTATATGTTGATATACAACGCATCTTCACGCGGCGTGTAGAGATAATGACCAATCGAGGTTAGCACGCGGGCGATATTTGGCGGACAACAAGCGCAACCAAACCAACGCTGGCGGATCGGCTTAACGTGATCGTAGATATGGTTGAATTTCAGCGATTTTGGATGTACTTCCAGCGGATTCACATAGAAGAAATGTTTGCCATCCAGCGCCATACCGCCGAGCACGGTGTTGTACAGTGCGCGCTCCATCACATCGGCATATTGACTGTCGCCTTCCATTTCCAGCATTCGTCGGGCGAACATCATCAGGCCGATGGAAGCACAACTTTCGGCGTAAACCGTGTCATTCGGCAGATCGTAATCGCTGCTGAACGCTTCGCCGCTGCTTTGTGAGCCAATGCCGCCGGTAATATATAACTGACGCTGGGCCATATTGTTCCACAGCCGCAGGCAATCCTGACGCTTGCTTTCATCGTGACTTAAACGCGCCAGATGTGCGACGCCAGTCATCAGATATACAAAGCGTACTGCATGTCCGATGGCGGTTTGTTGCTGTGCGATGGGCAAATGCGCCTGGCTGTAGGCTTTATCTTTCACCATCCACGCCGGGCCGTAGGTGTGCCAGTGCGAGGTCTGCCCGCGCTTTTCATATTCCTGGTCGTAATAGTGCGGTTGCGCACCACGCTGTTCGACAAAATAGTTCGTCAGCGCCAGGTAGCGCGGCTCTTCGGTCACTTCATACAGGCGCATTAGTGCCAGTTCAATTTCCGGGTGACCAGGATAACCGTGTAACTTACTTTCACCGGGACCAAATACGCTGTCGATATGATCGGCCAGACGGCAAACCACTTCCAGCAAGCGCCGCTTGCCCGTGGCCTGGAAGAAGGCGACTCCGGCTTCAATCAGATGACCGGCGCAGTAAAGTTCATGACACTCCGCCAGATTGCTCCAGCGTTCTTCGGGCGCTTTTACCGTAAAGTAAGTATTGAGATAGCCATCTTCGCACTGGGCGGAGGCGATCAGTTCAATCACCTCGTCGGCGGTTTTTTCCAGTTCGGCGTCCGGCTTCTGGCACAGCGACCAGGCTACCGCTTCCAGCCATTTGGCGACGTCGCTGTCCTGAAACACCATCCCGTAAAATTCACCGTCTTGCAGTCCTGCGGCAATGCGAAAGTTTTCAATCGCATGGCTGGGTTCCGCTTCTGGGATACGATCGTTCAAGGCGTCCCACTGATAAGGAATCACCACATCGCGGACCAGTTGTTGGTACTGACCGAGGAACGGATCGCTGACCGTCAGTTTATGCAGATCGACTTCCGAAATGTTCATCTTGTGCTCCTTAAGGCTGTACATGACGCTGACGCAGGTCGCTAGCAATGCGTGACATCATAGGGTTATTGAGTTTGCAAAAGCGGATCGCCATCGCCAGCAGTAGGTGGAACAGCGCAGGCAGCAATGTTTCCATCGCCGCGATCCCGCCAAGCGAACTGGCGGTCTGGTTTTCCACGCCTGGCTGGTAGGCGACAAAAATAAACAGCAGGCTGATGATCCCGGCGCTGGAGGCCCAGGCCAGCTTGATGAAAAACAGATTGAAGGCGAAGTTCATGCCGGAAGAACGTACGCGGGTTTTCCACTCGCCGTAGTCATCGGCAAAGGCCATCAATGAGAAGTGCAGTGGCAATGTGAAGCCAAGAATCACGCCATTACCGAGGATCACCGCCAGCCACAGCGTTTGATAAGCCGGGCCGGAGGGCAGGAACCACATCAACACCGCCAGTGAAGCGAGGAGCAGGTTGGTGTAGTAATAAATTTTGACGGTATCGAAACGCCGCGTTAACGGGCTGACAATCACCGAGCCGATAATGGAGGCGAAGGTGACCATGGTGAAGAACAGCGACGTGTAGCCCGTACTGCCTTGTAAGACGTAGGTAATGAAGTACATATACCCACCGCCGCGAATATTAAAGACGTTAATCAGCAGGAAAGACATGACCAGCATCAGCAGCAGTTGGTCGTTGTTTCGCAGCCCGGCAAGATGTTCGCGCAGGGTAAATTTCCCCATTGTGGAGAGTGGCACCCGTTCACGAACCCAGAAGAAACAGCACAGGAACATCACCACAGCGATGGCGCACAGCACGCCGACGCCCAGTTGATAGCCGCGCGCGGCATTACCCTGACCGAAGAGATCTACCATCCACGGTAAGCCTACCGAAACCAGAAATCCCGCTACGCCGCAGAGAACGAATCGCCAGGACTGGCAGGAGATCACTTCATTGTGGCGGGTGGTCATGGTGTTGATCAGCGCGCAGTACGGTACGTTGATGGCGGTATAACCGACTGAAAGGAGCAGGTAAGTACCGAACGCCCAGGCGATTTTTACTCCCATGCTGGCATCTGGCACGGTGAACGTCAGGATGCCGATAATGCCGATGGGAATGGCAATCCATAACTGCCACGGACGAAAGCGCCCCCAGCGACTTTGCGTCCGGTCGGCAATGACGCCCATCACCGGGTCGGAGATGGCATCAAACACGCGCAGTGCAATAAACAGCGTGCCGACCAGCGCCGGAGTTAAGCCAAAAACGTCGGTGTAGAAAAAGGTGAGAAAGTTCATGATCAGGCAAGTTATTACGGTGCCGCCTGCGTCACCCAGGCCGTAGCCTATTTTTTCCCGTACAGATAACGCATCGTCAATTTTACCTTTAGCGATATCAGCGGTAGTAATCGGTGTAGAGGTCATAGATATTCCTCGTGAATAGGGAGCAATTTTTAGTTTTATTGCAATGACATGATTAATTCTGCCGTGAACGGGAATATCAACAAGGCGAGAAAAGAGTAAAAAAAGGTGACGATTCCGACCTGAATTTAAAAGTGTGAATTGGATCAGGTGAAATTAATGTTTTTGATTAATAATCAAAAGGTAATGTGTTTAATCATTAATGAATAAGCGGGAAATTACATATCAATGCTCGAATTATCCATGACGCTACCGATTAAAGTGCAAAATGGTGGATTATTTATTTCCCGTGGCGTTGGGAGGCATCCGGCAAGGCGGCTGGAGTCATGGGAAATTATCTTTGTCGAAAAAGGTCGATTAGCGATTCAGGAAGAAGAGCGGATATTTCTGGTCGATGCGGGAGAGAGTTTATTACTCTGGCCGAACCGACAGCATGTTGGGGTGGAGGATTTTCCCGCCGATCTCAAATTTTACTGGCTGCATTTTGAGGTTAAAGCGCCGGACAACGATCCGCGCTGGCTCACTCATCTTAGCGTGCCGCAACAAACTAAGGTTGCCGATCCGCAGGTGCTGGTGGCCTTGTTTCGCCAGTTCTTAAGCGAACAGGAAAAGCATCAACGCACTCCGGCGCTGGAGTTTATTGTGCTGCTGATTTTGCAGCAGCTCACCCGTGACGCGCGTCTTGATGAACAGGCCGATGGTGCAGGCACCACCCTTGCCTGGAAAGCGCAGAAACTGATTCGCACGCAATATCACCGCCCGCTTTCCACGGCGCTTTTAGCCCGCGAGCTGTACTGCAATGCCGATTATCTTGGGCGCGTCTATCGGCGGGTGTTTCATCTGACGTTAACAGAAGCAATCCACCGCCAGCGAGTGCGCGAAGCCGAAAAGCTGTTAATTAGCGAAGCGCGATCGCTCACGGAAGTGGCGGCGTTGTGCGGGTTTAATGACGTCGGCTATTTCCGGCAGATTTTTCGCAAACACACCGGCTTAACGCCAGCTGCGTGGAAGCGACGTTACAGCAAGGAACATATCAATTCGTAGTGCCGGGGCAATGAAGCCCCGGCGTGAGGGATTACTGCCCGTAATAGGCATTGGCCCCATGTTTACGCAGGTAGTGCTTATCCAGCAGTTCGTTTTGCATCGCAGGGAGCTGCGGCGCAAGCTGGCGCGAGAACAGGCCCATATAGGCACACTCTTCCAGCACCACGGCGTTATGCACCGCATCGGCGGCATTTTTTCCCCAGGCGAACGGGCCGTGAGAATGTACCAGTACCGCCGGGATTTGTGCCGGACTCCTGCCGCGTTCTTCGAAAGTTTCAATGATCACTTCGCCGGTCTGATATTCATATTCGCCGTTAATCTCCTCTACGGTCATCTGTCGCGTGCAGGGGATGGCACCATAGAAATAATCGGCGTGCGTGGTACCCCACGCGGGGAGATCCTTCCCGGCCTGCGACCAGATGGTGGCGTGGCGCGAGTGGGTATGCACAATACCGCCAATTTCGGCATAGCGACGGTAAAGCGCCAGATGCGTTGGCGTGTCGGACGAGGGTTTTTTGCTGCCTTCCACCACCTTACCGGTGGCTATCTCAACCACTACCATATCGTCGACGGTCATCACGTTGTACTCGACGCCGGAAGGTTTGATTACCATCCATTGCCGCGTTTCGTCTACCGCGCTGACATTGCCCCAGGTGAACGTCACCAGATGATGAACGGGAAGCGCCAGATTCGCCGCCAGCACGTCGGCTTTTAGTTGCTCTAACATATAAATCCGGCCTCCTGCATACGCGCTTCAATCCAGCGCCGCGCCTGAATAATCTCCAGCACCGGCTCTTTGGCTTTTTCGGTCCACATCTCAATCAGAAATGATCCGCGATAGTTCAGTTTATGCAGCGTTTTGAAGATGCCAACGAAATCGACGCAGCCTTCGCCAAACGGCACATCACGGAACTGTCCGGGGCTTTGCTCGGTGACTGGTTGAGTATCTTTCAGGTGGATCGCGGCGATACGGTCAATGCCCAGTTTCAGTTCGGCGAGAACATCATTGCCCCAGGCGCTGAGGTTGCCGACGTCCGGGTAGACGGTGAACCACGGCGAGGCGAGCATCTCGTCCCACTTTTTCCATTTGCTGATGGAGTTCATAAACGCGGTGTCCATAATCTCCACCGCCAGCATGACTTGTGATGCCGCCGCCTGTTCGACCGCCCACGCCAGCCCTTCAGCAAAACGTTGCTGGGTGCCTTCGTCGTGGTCTTCGTAATAGACGTCATAACCCGCCAGTTGAATGGTGCGAATGCCGAGATCGCGCGCCAGGCGAATCGCTTTACTCATGATTTCCCGCGCCCGTTCGCGCACTGCCTCGTCACGGCTACCAAAAGGAAAGCGACGATGTGCGGACAGGCACATCGACGGGATCCCAACACCCGTTTCGATCATCGCAGTGACCAGCGAAGCACGTTGTGCGGCGCTCCAGTCAAGACGTGAGAGCCGTTCGTCGGTTTCATCCACCGACATTTCGACAAAATCAAAGCCACAGCTTTTTGCCAGCACCAGCCGCTCCGGCCAGGAGAGATCTTTCGCCAGTGCTTTTTCATAAATCCCTAACGGATGATTACGCACGCGCACCTCCCCAGATGGCATCAATTTGTGCATGGAAATCGCCAGCCACCTGCACCGGATTTGCCGCGCCTGCCAGCGCCCGTCCGGCAATAAACGCCTTTACGCGGATATCTTTAAACAGTGGCAGATCAGCAGGAGTAATACCGCCGGTAATGGAAAGCTCAAGGCCGATATCGGAAAGCGCCTTCATGCGTGCCAGATCGGCCTCGCCCCACTGTTGCCCGCTGGCCTGCGCGTCGCGACCGCGATGATAAATGGCCTGCCGCACGCCAATACGATGCCAGTCGCGGGCGTCGTCCAGCGTCCAGTTACCGAACAGCTCGATCTGGATTTCACCACCGCAGCGTTGCGCCATTGCGTGACCTTTTTCTACCGTCGCGAGCGGTGCGGCGCAGATGATGGTCATCCAGTTAGCGCCTGCGCCAAATGCCTGTTGCGCGAGCGTTTCACCGGCATCGGCGACCTTCCAGTCAGCGACGATGATTTTGTCCGGGCACTGTTCGCGCAAGGCTTTTACCGCGCCAAGCCCTTCGTTTAAACAGAGAATGGTGCCTGCTTCGACAATATCGACGCTGTCTTTTAACAGCGTCACGTCGCGCTGCGCGGCTTCAAGTGATGAGTGGTCGAGGGCCAGTTGCAGAAGTGGTCGACTCATAATGTGTGCTCCTTGATGCGGGCGTGATAACCCTGAAGTGCGGCAATGAGATGTTGATAGCGTTGGTATTTTTGTTGGTAAAGCTGATGCGCGGCCATATCCGGCAGCAGGGTGCGTACCGGGTGCTGTAAGTCACGTTGGGCTTCGCTGAAATCGCGATAAACTCCGGTGCCGACGCGGGCGGCAAGCGCCGCGCCAAAACAGCCGGTTTCTTCCACCTGCGGCAGTTCGATACGCAGCCCGCTGACGTCCGCCAGCATTTGCATCCAGACATCGGAGTGCGCCGGGCCGCCAGTGACGCGCAGGGTGTGCACATCAGTAAAACGTTCGCGCATTCGGTTGAGATGGGTCATATGGCTGAATACCACGCCTTCATAAATGGCCTGCAACAGGTGTGCGCGGGTGTGAATGGCCTGCATCCCGTAGAAACCGCTGGTCATCTCGAGTCCGGCGTTGCTGCCGTACAGGAACGGCAGGAAAAAGAGATCGCCCCCGGCCTTCGGCAAGCTGGCAACGGCCTGGTTAATCTCATCAAACGAGATTTCTCCCCACTGTGCGGTAAACCATTCGAGGTTGCCGGAAGAGGTGGGGCTGGCTTCGTGAACGATAAATTGACCATCGTTAACGTAGCGACCATAGACATACGGATGCGCTTCACCGTCACGCAAACCGCAGGTTATGCCGCTGGTCACCGCCCAGGTGCCCATCACCGCATTGAGGGTAAATTCGTCTTCGATCCCGGCGCAGAGTGCGGTGGAAACCACATCAAACAGGCCGCCGACAACGGGCGTGCCCGCTTTCAGACCGGTCAGTGCGGCTGTCTGAGCGGTGATTTCCCCGCAAATTTCGGCAGATCCGACAACAGGCGGCAGGGCGTGGTTGATTTCAGCGATCCCCAGCCAGTCGGTGAGGCACGGGTCATATTCCTCAAGACTCATGTTGTAGAGGTTGGACTCGGAAATATTGCTCTCTTCGCAACCTTTGACGCCGGTTAAACACCAGCGCAGATAGTCGTGCGTCATCATTACGCAGCCAATTTGCGCGTAGCGTTCCGGTTCGTGCTCTTTCAGCCAGCGTAACAGCGACACCGGATGCCCGGTCCACAAGGTTTGTCGGGTCAGCGGGTAGAGTTTTTCCGGGATGCCATCTTCCTGCCAGCGACGAACGATTTCCATCGCCCGGCGGTCCGAGGACAAAATAGCATTCCCGAGCGGCTTGTCGTTTTTATCCAGCAAAAACAAGCCCTTTCCCTGTGCGGAGATACCGATACCCACTATTTGCTCCCCGCTGACACCAGAATGAGTAAGCAGGGTGCGAATGACAGCCATGCAGCATTGCCACAGTTCTGCCATATCGCGCTCTGCCCAGCCTGGCTGCGGGCTTAATGCGCACAGCGGCAGGCGCTGCACGCCTGCCTCCCGGCCTTCGCGGTCATACAGCCCGGCTTTCAGCCAGCTACCGCCACAATCTAACCCCAGCCAGTATTGCGTCATGGTTTATTGCACCTCATCCACGGCTTTCAGCAGATCAGCACCCTGCGGAACATCTTTAACAAACATGTCGCGAACCTGATTACCCAGCGCGTCGCTAAAGGCTTTGCGGTCGAGATCGGTGATGACTTCCACGCCCGCTTCTTTCATGCCATCGATGATTTTTTGCTGATCTTCAGCAACCAGTTTGCGCTGGTAGTTACCCGCTTCCTGCGCAGATGAGATCAGCGCCTGCTGGAATTCCGGGCTTAAGCCATCAAACTTCGCTTTGTTGATCACCACCAAAAGTGGCGAATAGGCGTGGTGCGTCAGAGAAAGGTACTTCTGTACTTCATAAAATTTTGCTGACCAGACGACGTTGATCGGGTGTTCCTGAGCGTCGATAGTGCGCGTTTCCAGCCCGGTATAGACTTCGGCAAACGGCATCGGGATCGGGTTAGCGCCAAAGACTTTGAATGCTGCGATATTCATCGGACTATTGTTGGTGCGGATTTTCAGCCCTTTCAGGTCGGCGGGGGTTTTAACCGGTGCGCGCGAGTTGGTGACATCGCGCCAGCCGTTTTCCCAGTAGGCCAGTACTTTCAGTCCTTTACCTTCAAGTGAGGCTTTCAGATCATCACCGACTTTGCCGTCGAGCGTTTTATGCGCGTGAGCGGTATCGCGGAACAGGAAAGGGACATCAAGCAAGTTCATCACTGGTGATAACCCGGCAAAGTTATTCGAGCCGGACATTTCCATATCGATGGTGCCGCCACGTACGCCGCTGATCATCGCCTGCGCGTTACCGAGAGTGCTGTCCGGGAACAGTTTTAATTTCAGCTCGCCTTTGGTTCTCTCCTGCAATAAATCATTGAATTTTTTCGCCGCAATATGTTGCGAGTCGGTTTGTGAGGTTTCATAACCGAAACGTAAAGATTGCGCCGCCATTGAAGATGTACTAAATGCAGCCAGGCCAGCAATGAATAATGCGTAGGTTACAGAGCGTAATTTCATAATATTTTCCTTTTAATTAATCCATTTCAAAGGGAGGATGATGAGATCGGGAATAAAAACAAATACGACTAATAATGAATATAAAACCAGGACGTAAGGGAAAACGCCTCTGACTGCATCATCGAATTTGAGTTTTGCCACCCCTGAAATAACGTTAAGCACATTACCGATAGGCGGTGTAATTAAGCCGATTGAGCAGTTAATGATAAACATGACACCGAAATAAATCGGATCGATTCCTGCCTCTTTAACTAAAGGCATTAATACCGGGGTAAGAATTAATACCGTCGGCGTTAAATCCATGACCATGCCGACAATCAGGATAGCCACCATAATGACGATAAACAGCAGACGCGGTGAATCGACCAGCGGTTGTAGTAAATCAGAAACCATCATCGGTAGTTCAGCAATGGTGATCAGCCAGGCGGAAACTTGTGCCGAGGCCACCAGAAACATCACCACTGAGGTCGTTTTCGCTGCGCCAATGAGCACATGCCAAAGTGTGGCGAAGGTCATTTCACGGTAAATAACTGTGGCGACAAACAGCGCATAGAAAGCAGCAACGGCCCCGGCTTCGGTAGGGGTAAACAGACCGGAGCGAAACCCGCCAATAATGATGACTGGAAGAAACAGCGCCCAGATACCGGAGACAAAAGAGTGCCAGATTTCCTGCATCGTTGCTTTTTGCTGGCGGGGTAAATTAAGGCGACTGGCCTGCCACCACCAGGTAAGCATCAGCGTTGCGCCCATCATCATGCCAGGGGCAATGCCCGCCATAAACAGCTTACTGATGGATAATCCGCTGGAAACGCCGAAAATAATAAACGGAATGGAAGGGGGAATAATTGGCGCGATAATGCCGCCAGAGGCAATCAGCCCCGCCGCCCGGTTGACCGGGTAGTTGGCGCTGCGCATCATCGGCACCAGTAGAGCGGCAACGGCGGCGGTATCCGCAACGGCAGAACCAGAAAGGCTTGCCATAATCATAGCCGCCAGCACGCCGACGTAGCCCAGCCCGCCTGGTTTATGCCCCACCAGTTTCATCGGCAGGTCAACAATGCGTTTTGACAAGCCGCCCGCATTCATGATTTCACCCGCCAGCACAAAGAACGGAATCGCCAGCAGGGAGAAGCTGTCGGCTCCGTTCACCAGCGTTTGTGCCATGATCTGGACATCAAACATGCCCAGCCAGAACATTAACGCCGCCCCGCACAACAACAGTGCCCAGGCAATAGGCAAACCGATAGCAATACCACCCAACAGACAGCCCAGAAAAATCAGCACAGCCATGATTAAGCTCCTTGCGGTGGTGACGTTAGAGAATTGCTACGCGTGATGAGTTGATATAAATGACGCAGTTCAAAGAATGCGATAACGAGGCTGGTGGGCAGACAAGCGGCATACATCAGGCCGATGGGCAAACCGAGGATCGGTGAATAATCGCTCCAGTCCTGAATTGTTTTTAGCGTTGCGCCCCAGGCCAGTGCGCCACAAATAAATAAGATTAAGGAATGGGTAACCAGAGCGACTCGTCGCTGCCATGCGGGGGAGAGTTTCTCCACCAGAAAGGTGACCTGAACGTGGGCGTTATCCATAAAAGCCACAATCGCGCCAATAAATGTTAACCAGACAAATAAATAACGTGACAATTCATCTACAGATAAAATGCTTGTCTGAAAACCATATCTTAAAATAATGTTTATAAACACAATACAGGAAAGTACGGCGAGATTAATCGCCAGTATTGCTTCAAGTATTTTTTTCATAGCTATTCCTTGAGGCTATGTCTGTCATAATTCAAGTTGCATGTGCAGCAACCTAAATTATTAATATAGTTAGAGCAATAACATTACCCGGGCGTTCTGGCGTAGACGATTATTCGATTAATTCAGCGCTGTTAATGCGACTTTAACCACAATTTTTCGTATCTCAGAGGCTGTTTGCAGAATACAACCTGGTCGATGAACATCCTGCGGGAAGAAAATAGCGTAGCTGCCCGGTATCATTTCTATAAATGATTCATGTTCACTATCGTGATAAAAAATAATATCGCGCTGCTCTAATAGTGATTCGCTGACTTTATTATTTCCCGTATCAATAGCAATGCCGATTTTCTCTTCACCCCACGCCAGAAACTGAATATCGATATACCGACGATGCACTTCCGGACGGTTTTCCGCCGCTTCGCGTGTGGTTAAATCGATAATTTGCGCATAAATATTCTTGCCGTCGATTTCGACAACACCCGGCTCCAGGGCGTTGAAATCGGTAGCGCGCAGAAAATCGAGCGCCTTTTCAATGGCGGCAGGCAAACGGCACGGGTCAGGCTGCGCGATATGTCCAAAAATCATGACTTATCTCCTCATAACGCCTGGATTTTGGCCCACACGCTGTCATCAACGGTGATGCCGTTACGGCGGTTTTCGGCCAGCAGGGTAGTAAATTCGTGGCCGGGTAAGCGGATGGCCTGGTTTTCGTCAGCGCGTTCAGCGGTAGTAACGTAATCCATGATGCGTTGCAGCTTGGCATCGCGGGTGGGGCCGTCGATCAATTTATCCACTTCGATGGCGATAAAGATTTGCGAAACGCCGTATTCGTCGCTGTTGTCCTGGGTGACTTCGGCAACCGATGCGCCGTCGGAAAGGAGAGTGGCGATCATATCCAGCACAATCGACATGCCAGAACCTTTCCAGTAGCCCATCGGCAAAATGCGGCGATTCTTCTCGATAACGCCAGGTTCTTTGGTCAAATTGCCCTCATCATCAAAGCCACCATCGACCGGGAGCTGACGGCCTGCCAGACGGTTAACTTCTAACATGCCGTAAGAGAACATCGACATCGACATATCGACCATGGTGATTGGGGTAGAAGGAATGGCGACGATCAGCGGGTTGGTGCCGATGCGACACTCTTTTGCGCCCCACGGCGGCATTACGGCGATGGAGTTGGTCCAGCAAATGCCAATATAGCCTTTTTCCGCCGCCTGCCAGCCGTAGCTGCCGCCGCGCATCCAGTGGTTGGCATTACGTAGTGCCACCAGACCAATACCGTGATCGGCAGCCAGTTCAATGGCGCGATCCATCATCTTTTTCGCTGTCAGGTTACCGATCGAACGCTGGGCGTCCCACTGTTCAATTGCGCCGAGGCTGGTTATACGTTTGGGTTGGGCATCAGGAATGATATCGCCGTTTTCCAGTTGTTGAATGAAACGAGGGAAACGGTTAACGCCGTGAGAATAAACGCCGGATTCGGTGGTGCGGGCGAACATCTCTGCACAGGCGTCAGCCGTTTCGCTGTCAACGCCGCGTGAAATTAAGACCCGATTAAAGGCTGCTTTTAACTGCTCAAATGTCACTTTCATCCCAGGCTTCCTTGTTTTTTTGATCGCTTTTTTGGCTTAAAATTTCAATATGCGAAATCTGATTTCAAATATATCGATCGCTTTTTAACAAAGCAATCTCATTGATGAATTTCAAAAAACTTAAAAATCAAGTGGTTATAAATTATCTGTCGAGATCGTGAACTACGACACACTTTGCGCTACCATCAGGACGCGACAAAATGGGGAAAGAAGTGATGGGAAAAAAAGAGAACGAGATGGCGCAGGAAAAAGAGCGTCCAGCCGGAAGCCAGAGTCTGTTTCGCGGGTTGATGCTGATTGAGATTTTGAGCAACTATCCAAACGGTTGTCCGTTGGCGCATCTTTCGGAACTGGCTGGTTTAAATAAGAGTACCGTCCATCGCTTATTGCAGGGATTACAATCCTGCGGCTATGTGACCACCGCGCCCGCCGCAGGGAGTTATCGCCTGACCACCAAATTTATTGCCGTCGGGCAGAAGGCGCTATCTTCGCTGAATATCATTCATATCGCCGCTCCGCATCTTGAGGCACTGAACATCGCCACTGGTGAAACTATTAACTTCTCCAGCCGCGAAGACGATCACGCTATTTTGATTTATAAGCTGGAACCCACAACCGGGATGCTGCGAACCCGTGCCTATATTGGCCAGCATATGCCGCTCTACTGTTCCGCAATGGGCAAGATCTACATGGCGTTTGGTCACCCGGACTACGTGAAGTCATACTGGGAAAGCCATCAGCATGAGATCCAGCCGTTAACCCGCAATACCATTACCGAGCTGCCCGCGATGTTCGACGAACTGGCGCACATTCGTGAAAGCGGAGCGGCGATGGACAGAGAAGAAAACGAACTCGGCGTCTCCTGTATTGCTGTTCCGGTGTTTGATATTCATGGGCGGGTGCCGTACGCCGTGTCGATTTCTCTTTCGACATCACGTCTGAAACAGGTGGGGGAGAAAAATCTCCTGAAACCACTGCGTGAAACCGCGCAGGCTATTTCTAATGAACTGGGATTTACTGTCAGGGACGACCAGGGCGCGATCACATAACGCTCTGGACAAGTGCCAAAACTTTAACATTTCCTTCGTTGGATCAAAGCAGTAGAGACGCGCTCTCTGGCACTCTGCTGTTTTAGTGCAAAGGAGTGATCATGAACCGGTTTATTATTGCGGATGCGACGAAATGTATCGGTTGCCGTACCTGTGAAGTGGCTTGCGCAGTGTCGCATCAGGAGAATCAGGATTGCGCTGCGTTGTCACCAGACGAGTTTATTTCCCGTATTCGTGTCATTAAAGACCACAGCTGGACCACGGCAGTAGCCTGTCATCAGTGCGAAGATGCACCATGCGCGAATGTTTGCCCTGTTGACGCGATAAGCCGCGAACATGGGCATATTTTCGTTGAACAATCACGTTGCATTGGCTGTAAAAGCTGTATGCTGGCTTGCCCGTTTGGTGCGATGGAGGTCGTTTCTTCGCGCAAAAAGGCGAGGGCGATTAAGTGCGATCTGTGCTGGCATCGGGCGACGGGACCGGCCTGTGTTGAAGCCTGCCCGACAAAGGCGTTGCAGTGCATGGATGTCGAGAAAGTGCAGCGGCATCGGCTACGACAGCAGTCTGTTTGAAACGTTTTTCCGGCGTTTTTTAACGCAGGAGTAGTGCGCTTTGTTTATGCCGGATGCGGCTTAAACGCCTTATCCGGCCTACAAATTATTCCAAATTCAATATATTGCAGAAATGATGTAGGCCTGATAAGCGTAGCGCATCAGGCAATTTTTAATGACTTTCAGCCCAGGCGCGTTCAATCTCTTCCGCCAGAATCTTCACCCCCGCTTCAATTTTATCCGGCTCCGGCACGTAGTTCATACGCATACATTGATGTGTATGTGGCCACGGTTTATCCAGCCCTGGGAAGAAGTTGTGCCCCGGCACCATCAGCACGCCCCGTGCTTTCAGGCGCTGGTAGAGCTGCTCGGTCGTAATTGGCAAATCCTTAAACCATAGCCAGAGGAAAATGGCTCCTTCCGGTTTATGAATCAGGCAGCGATCTTCCGGTAAATAGCGGCGAATGATGGCGATAGTTTCCTGAACACGCTGGTAGTAAAACGGTTTGATGACTGTTTCAGACAGGCGCAGCAGATCGTTACGCTTAATCATTTCACTCATCATCGCCGGACCAATACCGCCAGGTGCCAGGCTGATAATGCCGTTCATATTGGTGATGGCGGTGATGATTTTTTCATTGGCGATGATAATGCCGCAGCGCGAACCCGGTAGTCCCAGCTTGGAAAGACTCATGCACAGTACAATATTCGGATTCCACAGCGGGCGCGCTTCGCTGAAGATGATACCCGGGAACGGGACGCCATAAGCGTTATCAATCACCAGAGGAATGCCGTGTTGATTCGCCAGCGCGTCAAGCTTCAGCAACTCTTCGTCAGTAATCACATTGCCTGTTGGATTCGTCGGCCGGGAGACGCAAATCATCCCGGTTTCTTCGCCAATATGCAGATGCTCAAAATCGACGTGGTATTTAAACTGGCCTTCCGGCAGCAGTTCAATATTCGGACGCGCAGAGACAAACAGATCTTCTTCCAGTCCGGCGTCAGCGTAGCCAATATATTCAGGTGCCAGCGGGAACAGCACTTTTTTGACCCGACCATCGGCACGGCGTCCGGCAAACAGATTAAATAAGTAGAAAAACGCGCTCTGGCTGCCGTTTGTTAGTGCAATATTCTGTGGTTCGATATCCCAACCCAACTTCTCGCGTAGCATTCCGGCAAGCAGTGTGAGTAGCTCCGTTTTCCCCTGTGGACCGTCGTAATTGCACAGTGCATCAGTCGCTTTGCCACTTTCCAGCATGTCGGTCAGTAGCGTCTGGAAGTAGTCCTGCATTTCTGGGATCTGCGCCGGATTACCGCCGCCGAGCATAATCGCGCCGGGCGTGCGTAAACCGTCGTTCAGATCTTCCATCAGCAGCGTAATGCCGGAGTGGCGGGTAAATTTGTCACCAAAAAGGGAGAATGTCATAGCGGGATATCTGTCGAACTCTGTAGCAAGGAAGGTAACAATAACGCTACATTTGCTGGGGTGCAAATCGCTCTGTTGAAGAGGGAGCGGTGCTTTATCCTGCAACGCTGATTAGAACTGACATTTTATCCTGGTTGGCGGCTTCCCGAGGTACTGACGAACGGGAAGCCGGAAAAGTCACTGTTGCCCAGCCCAGATGACCAGCACTTTATCGTCGCCATGCTCACGAACAAAGCCGTAGCCCTGCTTCAGCGAAAGTGTCGTTTGTTTGCCCGCGCCAATTGCGGGATGGCGGGCGCGGAACTGGCTGATTTTCTGCCAGTGCGCGACGCTGGCGGCAGATTTACCGCTAACATCCTGCCAGTTCATATCCGAACGCGTACCTTGCAGCGGATCCGAACCGGTGGGGCCGAACGGACGCGAGGATTCATCACCATAAAAGATTTGTACCGCGCCTGGCGCTAATAACAATAACTCTGCTGCTTTATTACCACCTTCGCGGAACAGGCGGGTATCATGCGATGAGAGGTAGCTCAACACGTTGAAATCCTGCAATTTCTCCGCCATTTGCTGCCAGGTCGTATCCATCTGCGCAAAACAATCGACTGCTTTCGCCGCCTGCTCCTGATAATCGAAATTGATCATCGCATCGAAGCCGTGGCGATAGTAGTCACTTTGCATCACGCCGTGGCCCCAGGCTTCACCGGTCATCCAGAAAGGTTTGTCATCTAATGCTTTGTCGGAGTTAGCTTTTTTCCATTCGCGAAGCGCGGCGCTGGCTTCGGTTTTCAGTTGCTGCCAGGCGGGCAACTCAACATGTTTGGCGGTGTCGACCCGAAAACCATCAATCCCATAGTCGCGAACCCACTGACTTAACCAGTGGGTTAAGTAATCGCGAGGGGTAAAGCCGTCGATGACTTTAGCGTGGGTATCCGTTTTGTTTTTATAGAACACCGGCAGACCAGAAGCGGTAGTTGATTCGGTTTTGATATCCGGCAAAAAGGCCAGCGACATAGTGAGATCGTCGAATCCAGGATTGTCGTAATCGCCGATATCGGTTCTGATCCAGTTTTTTCCCCACCATTTATCCCAGCCTGTTTTGTCGCTGAAATTAATGTAATCGTTAAAGCTATGCCAGGTTTGCCCGGCGGCAGGTTTCCAGTCGCTCCAGCGTTCACCCAACGTTTTTTTCACTTCGTCACCAGAAAGATATAACGCGCCAAACTGAAACTCCTGCATATCCGCCAGTGTGGCATAACCGGTGTGGTTCATCACGACATCAAAGAGAATACGAATACCGCGCTGATGCGCGCTATCAACCAGCGTCCGTAGATCGGCTTCGCGGCCCATATTGGCATCAAGATTCGTCCAGTCCTGTGTGTAATAACCGTGGTAGGCATAATGCGGGAAATCGCCTTTTGTACCGCCGCCGACCCAGCCGTGAATTTGCTCAAATGGGGCACTTATCCATAAAGCATTGACGCCCAGCTGCTGGAGGTAATCCAGTTTGTTGGTCAGGCCGCGTAAATCGCCGCCGTGAAAAGTGCCAATTTCTGCCATACCGTCTTTATGACGTCCGTAACTCTGGTCATTACTGGGATCGCCGTTTTCGAAACGATCTGTCAGCACAAAGTAAACCGTGGCGTTATGCCAGTCGAAAGGGGCAGAGGCGTCAGTTTCTGCCCGTTCCAGCAGGAGTAAACCGTTGCTGGTGGCAGCGGGTTGTAACGTTATTTGACCGTTCTTCACTATCGCAATTTGCTGGCTGTAATAATCCCGGACTGCGGCTCCCTCCGGAAAAGTGGCGCTGACATCCAGTGTGAGCGGTAATCCATCCCATTTCGGGCATTCACGGACCAGGCTTGCTACCGGTTCGACGGCGTTCTGGATGGAAATCATCAATGTTGGTGTACCGGAGCGGGTGTCTAGTTGCAGCGTATATTCGCCGTCCCTGAACAATCGCCATTGAGGCGGCGTGTTGCTACAAGGTTGCAGGGAAAGCATCTGATTGAGTTTTATCGCATCCGCAGGCTGCCAGCACTGTTGGTCAAAATTTAGCGTTAGTGGACGCGTACCTTTGGGCAACTGTGCGTGGCTGACAAATGTTCCCGTCCCCTGTTCGCTAAAGGCGGGAAACCCCGGAGAAGTCCAGCTGGCGGCAACGGCGAAGCCAGGAAGGAGTGTCAGAAAACAGGCGGCGAGTTTCATGGCGGATGAGTCCTTATTGCTGCGATTTCAGACAGTTTGCCAGCGATAAGCCAGACAAAACTCATCCCTGAGCGGTAAGTCCACAGGATGAGAAGCAAGGGTGAGCGATCGCGCGCAAAAAACGGCTGAATTTTGCGATAAACCCCACATTTTCTGCGATTTAGCGCCAATCTGAATCGTTAACTCGTGACATAGTTTCAGATTTGGACTATTCCTTGGGGTGCTCTTGACAGCTATTTTTGATATGATTTGGGATTCAACTCTCAAATTTGTGAAAAATATAAGGTGTTGGAATGATTAAATCCGACCAGGAGACCTGATGATTTTGACTCCCATACGACGATATGGGGCGATGATTCTTATGTTACTCACTCTGGTGTTTTCGAGTGAGGTGTTAGCGAAGACGCACACAACAACAGCGAGTCAAAAGTCCCACTTAACTAAAGCTAGTAATAAACAGGTAAGCAGTAAACAAGAGTATTCTCGCAATAGTGCAAAGAGTAGTTCACTTCCTGATTTGCGAAAATACCCTTCCGGAACACCAAGGAAAAAGGCGTTTCTCCGGACCGTAATGCCTTACATTACCAGCCAAAATGCGGCCATTACTGCGGAACGTAACTGGCTGATTTCAAAACAGTATCAGGGCCAATGGTCACCTGCTGAGCGTGCGCGTCTGAAAGACATCGCCAAACGCTACAAGGTGAAGTGGTCTGGTAATACGCGAAAAATCCCGTGGAATACTTTGCTTGAACGCGTAGACATTATCCCTACCAGTATGGTGGCGACGATGGCTGCAGCAGAAAGCGGTTGGGGAACGTCGAAGCTGGCGCGCAACAACAACAACCTGTTCGGCATGAAATGCATGAAAGGACGTTGTACCAATGCGCCGGGTAAAGTGAAAGGGTACTCACAGTTTAGTTCTGTCAAAGAATCGGTGAGCGCCTATGTTACTAACCTGAATACGCATCCGGCTTACTCTTCGTTCCGTAAATCGCGTGCACAGCTGCGTAAAGCGGATCAGGAAGTGACTGCCACAGCGATGATTCACAAGCTGAAGGGCTACTCGACCAAAGGGAAGAGTTATAACAACTACCTGTTCGCAATGTACCAGGATAACCAACGGTTAATCGCGGCACATATGTAATTGCATTTCCTCGAGCCTTATCCGACTTGTCGGTCGGATAAGGCTTTTGCTCGCATCAGGTGATTGTACTGAGTTACCTGATGTGACGCCGACAATTCTCATCATCGCTACAACATGACCTCGCTATTTACATCGCGATACTCTTTTGGCGTCGTGTCATATGCTTTTTTAAAAACAGAGTAGAAATATTGCAGCGATGGATAACCGCACATTTGCGATATCTCATTGATCGACAAGGTGGTTGAAATCAGCAGACTGCGCGCTTTCTCCAGCTTCTCGGCATGAATCATGGCATGGATGGTTTCACCCACCTCTTCTTTAAAACGCTTCTCAAGATTGGAGCGTGATATGCCCACCGCATCCAGTACCTGATCCACTTTAATCCCTTTACAGGCGTGATTACGAATGTAATGCATGGCCTGAATAACGGCGGGATCGGTCAGCGAGCGGTAATCTGTTGAGCGCCGTTCAATGACGCGAACTGGTGGGACCAAAATCCGCTGTAGCGGCATTTCTTCTTTATCTAATAATCGATGCAACAGTTTTGCCGCCTGATAGCCCATTTGCCGCGCGCCCTGAGCGACCGAAGAAAGGGCGACACGCGACAGATAGCGGGTCAGTTCTTCGTTATCGATGCCAATCACGCATAATTTTTCCGGTACGGGAATGTGTAGATGTTCACATACTTGCAGAATATGCCGCGCCCGGGCGTCAGTAACGGCAATAATCCCGGTTTGCGGTGGCAGCGTTTGTAGCCAGTCTGCCAGCCGATTTTGCGCGTGTTGCCAGTTCTCTGGCGCGGTTTCTAATCCCTGATAAACCACTCCGCGATACTTTTCTTCGGCGACAAGCTGACGAAATGCATATTCGCGTTCAGTGGCCCAACGTTTACCGCTTGATTCCGGAAGACCATAAAAAGCAAAGCGGTTAACGCCTTTCTCTTTTAAATGCAAAAATGCGCTTTCAACCAGCGCATAGTTATCGGTGGCAATGTAATGAACGGGTGGGTAACTTTCGGCAAGGTGATACGAGCCACCAACCCCAACAATGGGGACGTCGACATCAGCTAGCGCTTGCTCGATTTGTTTGTCGTCGAAGTCGGCAATGACGCCATCTCCTAACCAGTCCTTGATTTTATCAATGCGGGCGCGGAAATCTTCTTCAATGAAAATATCCCATTCCGATTGTGACGCCTGTAAATATTCCCCTACGCCTTCTACTACCTGCCGGTCATAGGCTTTATTGGCATTGAACAGTAATGTGATGCGGTGACGTTTAGTAAACATGGTTCTTTTCCTGCTGAATCATGCAAAAACTCAAAACCGGTAATACGTTACCGGCTTTGAGAAAATTTTTATCAAAATCAAGAACGGCGTTTGGTTGCGGAGTCCATCCATACTGCCAGCAACAGAATCGCACCTTTAACGATATACTGCCAGAAGGTCGGTACATCCATCATACTCATGCCGTTATCCAGTGAAGCCATGATGAATGCCCCCATAACCGCTCCGGCCACGCTCCCGACGCCGCCTGCCAGACTGGTGCCGCCAATCACACATGCGGCAATTGCGTCCAGTTCGGCGATATTTCCCGCAGAAGGTGAACCAGCGCCAAGTCGAGAACTGAGGATTAATCCGGCGATGGCTACCATTAATCCGTTAATAGCGAACACGGCAAGTTTGGTGCGTTCAACGTTAATCCCGGAGAGCCGTGCTGCTTCCAGATTGCCGCCGATGGCATAAATGCGTCGTCCAAATGCCGTCCGCGTTGCCATAAACATTCCGCCGAGTAACAGCAACGTCAGCAGCAGAACAGGAGTGGGAACGCCACGGTAATCATTCAACAGCCAGATTGCGCCTAATACGATGATAGCGGTTAAAGCCTGGCGACCGACTACTGCGGTAGAGGCCGGAGACTGCAAACCCAAAGCCTGACGGCGCATTCTTCCGCGCCATTGCCAGCCAACAAAAGCCATTAAGCCAAGCGCGCCAATGATGAAGCCGGTGCTGGCAGGTAGATAGCTTTGCCCAATTTGTGACATCGCGGCGCTGGTGGGGGATACAGTCGTGCCGTTGGTGATGCCAATGAGTATGCCGCGAAATGCCAACATGCCCGCGAGGGTGACAATAAATGAAGGGACTTTACGGTACGCGACCCACCATCCGTTCCAGGCACCGAGAAGCAGTCCCAGAACCAAAGTCACAATGATGGTCAGTGGCAAAGGCCAGCCTAACCAGACGTCACAAATCGCCGCGACGCCACCTAACAGCCCCATCATTGAGCCGACGGAAAGGTCGATTTCAGCAGAAATTATGACGAACACCATTCCTACCGCGAGGATGCCGGTAATCGCGGTTTGGCGTAACAGGTTGGAGACGTTACGGGCGCTTAAGTAGGCACCATCGGTGGTCCAGGTAAAGAACAGCATGATTGCGATGATAGCTGCAATCATCACGAAGACCTGCAAATTCAGTGATTTCAGCCCGGAAAAGCCACCGGATGTCGGTACGGCTAATTTCACTTCAGACGGATTGCTTTTCGACATGATGTTCGCTCCTCAATGCGGCTTCCATCACCTGCTCCTGAGTCAGGTTATGATTTATCAGGTTGGCTTTTAGTTTCCCTTCATGCATCACCAGTACACGATCGCTAAGGCCGAGCACTTCAGGTAATTCGGAAGAGATGACAATAACGGCAATACCCTGCTGGACGAGTTGGTTAATTAATTTGTAGATCTCGTATTTCGCGCCAATATCGATACCCCTGGTAGGTTCATCAAGAATGAGAATGCGCGGGTTGAGTAACAGACAGCGAGCGAGGATCGCTTTTTGCTGATTGCCGCCGCTCAAACGTCCAATAGCAAGGTCGGGGGACGACGTTTTAACTTTGAGTTGCTGGATTGATTCCAGAATATATTTTTGCTCTGCCGCGTCATCAAGCAGGCTAATACCGCCGGTAAATTTATTGAGTGCGGCGAGGGTAATATTTTTACCAACCGCCATTACCGGAACGATGCCGTCGCGCTTTCTGTCTTCGGGTACCATCGCAATCCCCTGGGCGATGGCTTGCTGACAGTTACGAATATCTACCTGTTTGCCATCAATATAAATTTTTCCTTCCCATTGTCCGGGCCACACGCCAAACAGGCACTGAATGGTCTCGGTACGTCCGGCACCAACGAGTCCGGCAATACCCAGTATTTCGCCACGTTTCAGGGAAAACGAGACATCATTAACTCGTTTAATATGACGATTAACCGGATGCCATGCCGTCAGATGTTCAATACGTAATATTTCATCTCCGGTGGTATGTGGTTCATTAGGGTAAAGCGCGGTTAACTCTCGCCCGACCATCATGGTGATAATATCGTCTTCACTCATTCCAGCAGCATCACGCGTGCCAATGTGCTGACCGTCGCGAATAACGCAAATCGTATCGGAAATCGCTTTGACTTCGTTGAGTTTGTGCGAAATATAAATACAGGCGATACCGTGCTGTTGTAGATCGCGAATAATATCCAGTAAAACCGACGTTTCCTGCTCAGTTAATGAGGCTGTCGGCTCATCGAGAATTAACAAACGCACCTGTTTATTAAGTGCCTTGGCAATTTCAACCAGTTGTTGTTGCCCAAGTCCTAAATCGCCAACGCGGGTATCAGGTGAAATGGATAAACTGACCTGTGCGAGCAGCTTCTGACAGCGTAGCGTCATCAGGTCATAATCCATAATGCCATTATGGGTTATTTCGTTACCCAGGAAGATATTTTCCAGCACGGTCAGTTCTTTCACCAGCGCCAATTCCTGGTGAATAATGGCGATACCTTTGCGTTCGGTATCGCGGATGTGACTCGCCTGAATCTCTTCTCCCGCAAAAATAATTTCGCCTTCGTAGGAACCATGGGGATAAATACCACACAGCACTTTCATCAGCGTTGATTTACCTGACCCATTTTCCCCACAGAGTGAGACGATTTCGCCAGCATTCAACCGCAAGCTGACGTTATCAATCGCCTTCACACTGCCGAAGGTTTTGGTAATATTTTTCATTTCAAGTAGATAAGGCATAACGACTCCACCTAAGCCAATTCATTCACGCGGCATGGAGAGAAATCACGCCCCCGCTCCGCGCCGGGGCGTAACGCTTACAGCTCGCTCTCTTTGTGGAATCCGTCTTTAACTACCGTATCTTTGATGTTGTTTTTATTCACATCGATCGGTGTCAGCAGGCGGGAGGGAACATCTTTCAGGCCATTATTCAGTGTGGTATCCGCTTTTGGCTCCTGACCATTGCCCAACTCAACGGCAATTTCTGCGGCAGTATTTGCCAACAATGTAATAGGTTTATACACCGTCATAGTTTGCGTACCGGCAGCAATACGTTTAATACCTGCGAGATCCGCATCCTGGCCGGAAATTGCTACTTTCCCTGATAAACCTTGCGCGCTTAATGCCTGAATTGCCCCACCTGCGGTGGCATCGTTTGAGGCAACTACAGCATCAATTTTGTTATTATTGGCGGTTAGCGCGTTTTCCATAATTTTCAATGCGTTTTCCGGTAACCAGCCATCAACCCATTGGTCACCAACGACTTTAATTTTTACGGAATCAACATAAGGTTTTAATACTTTCATTTGCCCGGCGCGGAACAGCTTAGCGTTGTTATCTACCGGCGAGCCGCCCATCAGGAAGTAATTACCTTGCGGAACAATATCGACCAGGGCTTTTGCCTGCAGTTCACCGACTTTTTCGTTATCGAAAGAAATATAAAAATCGATATCCGCATCGTTAATCATACGGTCGTAAGCTAATACTTTAATACCTTCTTGTTTGGCTTCTTTTACAACGTTACTTAATACCTGACCGTTATACGGAATAATGACAAGAACATCGACGCCCCGGTTAATCATGTTTTCAATCTGCGACATTTGTGTTTCTTCATTGCCATTTGCAGACTGTACAAATACTTTCGCGCCGAGAGATTCTGCCTTTTTCACAAAAATATCTCGATCTTTTTGCCAGCGTTCAAGACGGAGATCATCAATCGCCATACCTATTTTGACTTCTTTGGCGTGAGCCGCAACGTTGGTAAGCAGAAGTGAGGTGCAAAGGGTGAGTAGAATGTTCTTTATTTTCATGGTGTAGGGCCTTCTGTAGTTAGAGGACAGCTTTAATAAGTAACAATCACCGCGATAAACGTAACCAATTTTTAGCAACTAAACAGGGGAAAACAATTACAGATTTTTATCTTTCGATTACGATTTTTGGTTTATTTCTTGATTTATGACAGAGATCTTACTTTTGTTGCGAAATTGTACTTATTGCATTTTTCTCTTCGAGGAATTACCCAGTTTCATCATTCCATTTTATTTTGCGAGCGAGCGCACACTTGTGAATTATCTCAATAGCAGTGTGAAATAACATAATTGAGCAACTGAAAGGGAGTGCCCAATATTACGACATCATCCATCACCCGCGGCATTACCTGATTATGGAGTTCAATATGCAAGCCTATTTTGACCAGCTCGATCGCGTTCGTTATGAAGGCTCAAAATCCTCAAACCCGTTAGCATTCCGTCACTACAATCCCGACGAACTGGTGTTGGGCAAGCGTATGGAAGAGCATTTGCGTTTTGCCGCCTGCTACTGGCACACCTTCTGCTGGAACGGGGCGGATATGTTTGGTGTGGGGGCGTTTAATCGTCCGTGGCAGCAGCCTGGTGAGGCACTGGCGTTGGCGAAGCGTAAAGCAGATGTCGCATTTGAGTTTTTCCACAAGTTACATGTGCCATTTTATTGCTTCCACGATGTAGATGTTTCCCCTGAGGGCGCGTCGTTAAAAGAGTACATCAATAATTTTGCGCAAATGGTTGATGTCCTGGCAGGCAAGCAAGAAGAGAGCGGCGTGAAGCTGCTGTGGGGAACTGCTAACTGCTTTACAAACCCTCGCTATGGCGCGGGTGCGGCGACGAACCCAGATCCTGAAGTCTTCAGTTGGGCGGCAACGCAAGTTGTTACAGCGATGGAAGCAACCCATAAATTGGGCGGTGAAAACTATGTCCTGTGGGGTGGTCGTGAAGGTTACGAAACGCTGTTAAATACCGAC
Source organism: Escherichia sp. WS1451 (assembly GCF_046487365.1). NCBI lineage: Bacteria > Pseudomonadati > Pseudomonadota > Gammaproteobacteria > Enterobacterales > Enterobacteriaceae > Escherichia > Escherichia sp. WS1451. The sequence continues at coordinate 8,496 of NZ_JBJQJP010000009.1, read as the reverse complement.
TTGCGCCAGGAGCGTGAACAGCTGGGCCGCTTTATGCAGATGGTGGTTGAGCATAAACATAAAATCGGTTTCCAGGGCACGTTGCTTATCGAACCGAAACCGCAAGAACCGACCAAACATCAATATGATTACGATGCTGCGACGGTCTATGGCTTCCTGAAACAGTTTGGTCTGGAAAAAGAGATTAAACTGAATATTGAAGCTAACCACGCGACGCTGGCAGGTCACTCTTTCCATCATGAAATAGCCACCGCCATTGCGCTTGGCCTGTTCGGTTCTGTCGACGCCAACCGTGGCGATGCGCAACTGGGCTGGGACACCGACCAGTTCCCGAACAGTGTGGAAGAGAATGCGCTGGTGATGTATGAAATTCTCAAAGCAGGCGGTTTCACCACCGGTGGTCTGAACTTCGATGCCAAAGTACGTCGTCAAAGTACTGATAAATATGATCTGTTTTACGGTCATATTGGCGCGATGGATACGATGGCGTTGGCGCTGAAAATTGCAGCGCGCATGATTGAAGATGGCGAGCTGGATAAACGCATCGCGCAGCGTTATTCCGGCTGGAATAGCGAATTAGGCCAGCAAATCCTGAAAGGCCAAATGTCACTGGCAGATTTAGCCAAATATGCTCAGGAACATAATTTGTCTCCGGTGCATCAGAGTGGTCGCCAGGAGCAACTGGAAAATCTGGTAAATCATTATCTGTTCGACAAATAACGGCTAACTGTGCAGTCCGTTGGCCCGGTTATCAGTAGCGATACCGGGCATTTTTTTAAGGAACGATCGATATGTATATCGGGATAGATCTTGGCACCTCGGGCGTAAAAGTTATTTTGCTCAACGAGCAGGGTGAGGTGGTTGCTGCGCAAACGGAAAAGCTGACCGTTTCGCGCCCGCATCCACTCTGGTCGGAACAAGACCCGGAACAGTGGTGGCAGGCAACTGATCGCGCAATGAAAGCTCTGGGCGTTCAGCATTCTCTGCAAGACGTTAAAGCATTAGGTATTGCCGGACAGATGCACGGTGCAACCTTACTGGATGCTCAGCAACGGGTGTTACGCCCTGCCATTTTGTGGAACGACGGGCGCTGTGCGCAAGAGTGCACTTTGCTGGAAGTGCGAGTTCCGCAATCGCGGGTGATTACCGGCAACCTGATGATGCCCGGATTTACTGCGCCTAAATTGCTATGGGTTCATCGGCATGAGCCGGAGATATTCCGTCAAATCGATAAAGTATTATTACCGAAAGATTACTTGCGTCTGCGTATGACGGGGGAGTTTGCCAGCGATATGTCTGACGCAGCTGGCACTATGTGGCTGGATGTCGCAAAGCGTGACTGGAGTGACGTCATGCTGCAGGCTTGCCACTTATCTCGTGACCAGATGCCCGCATTATACGAAGGCAGCGAAATTACTGGTGCTTTGTTACCTGAAGTTGCGAAAGCGTGGGGTATGGCGACGGTGCCAGTTGTCGCAGGCGGTGGCGATAATGCAGCTGGTGCGGTTGGTGTGGGAATGGTTGATGCTAATCAGGCAATGTTATCGCTGGGGACGTCGGGGGTCTATTTTGCTGTCAGCGAAGGATTCTTAAGCAAGCCAGAAAGCGCCGTACACAGCTTTTGCCATGCGCTCCCGCAGCGTTGGCATTTAATGTCTGTGATGCTGAGTGCGGCTTCTTGCCTGGATTGGGCCGCAAAATTAACCGGTCTGAGCAATGTTCCAGCTTTAATCGCGGCTGCTCAACAGGCTGATGAAAGTACCGAGCCTGTCTGGTTTCTGCCTTATCTTTCCGGTGAACGTACGCCACACAACAATCCCCAGGCGAAGGGGGTTTTCTTTGGTTTGACCCATCAACATGGTGCTAATGAACTGGCGCGAGCAGTGCTGGAAGGCGTGGGTTATGCGCTGGCAGATGGCATGGATGTCGTACATGCCTGCGGCATTAAACCGCAAAGTGTTACGCTGATTGGTGGCGGGGCTCGTAGTGAGTACTGGCGTCAGATGCTGGCGGATATCAGCGGTCAGCAGCTCGATTACCGTACGGGGGGGGATGTGGGGCCAGCACTGGGCGCAGCAAGGCTGGCGCAGATTGCGGCGAATCCAGAGAAATCGCTCATTGAGTTGTTGCCGCAGCTACCGTTAGAACAGTCGCATCTACCAGATGCGCAGCGTTATGCCGCTTATCAGCCACGACGAGAAACGTTCCGTCGCCTCTATCAGCAACTTCTGCCATTAATGGCGTAAACGTTATCCCCTGCCTGACCGGGTGGGGGATAATTCACATCTATATATCTCAGTAATTAATTAATATTTAGTATGAATTTATTCTGAAAATCATTTGTTAATGGCATTTTTCAGTTTTGTCTTTCGTTGGTTACTCGTAATGTATCGCTGGTAGATATGGAGATCGTTATGAAAACCTCAAAGACTGTGGCAAAACTATTATTTGTTGTCGGGGCGCTGGTTTATCTGGTTGGGCTATGGATCTCATGCCCATTGTTAAGTGGCAAAGGCTATTTTCTTGGCGTGTTAATGACAGCAACTTTTGGCAATTATGCATATCTCCGCGCAGAAAAACTCGGGCAACTGGATGATTTTTTTATCCGCGTCTGCCAGTTGCTGGCGTTAATCACTATCGGTCTCTTGTTTATCGGTGTTTTAAACGCACCTATCAATGCTTATGAAATGGTGATTTATCCCATCGCCTTTTTTGTCTGCTTGTTTGGTCAAATGCGTTTGTTTCGCTCGGCATGAGCAACATAAACCTCTTACACATTCAGGAATGAAAGGAATACTGTGATGGACAACAAAATATCAACCTATTCACCGGCATTTAGTATTGTGTCATGGATAGCTCTCGTTGGTGGTATCGTTACCTATCTGTTAGGGCTATGGAATGCAGAGATGCAGTTAAATGAAAAAGGATATTATTTTGCCGTACTGGTATTAGGACTGTTTTCTGCGGCGTCTTATCAAAAGACCGTTCGGGACAAGTATGAAGGCATACCGACCACCTCCATTTATTATATGACCTGCCTGACTGTCTTTATTATCTCTGTTGCGTTACTGATGGTAGGTCTGTGGAATGCGACGTTATTACTCAGCGAGAAAGGTTTTTATGGACTGGCTTTCTTCTTAAGCTTGTTTGGTGCAGTAGCGGTGCAGAAGAATATTCGTGATGCCGGAATAAACCCACCAAAAGAAACACAGGTTACCCAGGAAGAATACAGCGAATAATTCACATAAGCCCGGTCAGTCCAATGTGACCGGGCTTTTATTTAACTCACTAGTCTGTTTCTGTCGATTCGTTGTACCAGCATAGAAAGTAACAAACTCGCTGCCAACGTCGCGCAAAAGATCCAAATAATATCGAGTATTGGCCAGTTTTTAAGCTCAATCCCCCGGGTACGCAGCGCATGGATAATCAATGCATGGAACCCGTATATACCTAAAGAATGGCGTGATATCAGCCCAAGCCCGGGAACAGTGTGTGTATCCAGCGTGTTTTTAACCAGAGTCAATAGCGTGATTGCGCAGATAAAAACCATCGGCCCACAGTAAAGATACCAGGTATCGGCAAAATTTCCGCGCCACTGCAATTCATATAATGTCCCGCGAGAGATAATAAATACCCCCATCGCAAACAGTGCGGCGCACACCCACGACAGTGCTTTATGCTGTGTGTCCATCATCCCTATAGCGCGGCCCAACATGCCATACAGGATGTAGTAAAAAGTATCGCCATTGATATATAAGTTAATTGGCAGCCATTCAAAACCGTCAATTTTCTGCGGCACTGTGTTTGGGTTAGCGATAATGCCAATCACCACCATTAGCACCAGCAACATTTTTCCGCCGACGTTCTTCACCTGAATCAGCGGTGAAACCAGATAAATCACCGCAATCGCGAAGAAAAACCACAAGTGGTAAAACACTGGCTTTTGCAGCAGGTTTTTCAGCGCTAACTCCATATTGATGGAGGTAAACAGCGCAATGTAGAGCAGTGCGATTGCGCTATAAAAAAGCAGACATAAGCCGATACGCAAGAAATGGCGCGACTGGGCGCTGCGTTCGCCAAAAAAGAGATAGCCGGAAATCATGAAAAATAGCGGCACGCTGACACGAGAGGCAGAATTCAGAACATTGGCGATATCCCATGTGACGGGGCTAACACTATGAGCATTGGTCACATACCAGGTAGTGGTGTGAATCATCACCACCATTAAACACGCTATCCCTCGCAGGTTATCAATCCAGTAAATTTTGGGCTGCATCTGTGTCTCTGTATCTGGTTAAAAAAAGTCTGACCGATAAATCATTCGGTTGGCGCACTGGAATAATCTGAGTTTTATCACTACAGCTTATAGAGGCTTAAGGAAATTCGTAAGATATCAGCCACTATACCGATATAAATAATAAGACTCACCTGCAAACCAGACGGTAATTTAATGATGATGAACTCTTTCTTTCCGGCAATGGCGCTTATGGTGCTTATGGCGCTAGTGGGTTGTTCTACACCGCCACCCGTGCAGAAAGCACAACGGGTAAAGGTTGATCCTCTGCGTTCGTTGAATATGGAAGGGCTATGCAAAGATCAGGCGGCAAAACGCTATAATACAGGTGCGCAAAAAATCGACGTCACCGCATTTGAACAGTTTCAGGGGAGCTACGAAATGCGCGGTTATACCTTCCGTAAAGAGCAGTTTGTCTGTTCTTTTGACGCAGATGGCCATTTTTTGCATCTTTCCATGCGTTAAGCCCTGCTTTTTCCCGTTTCGTACTGTATATCTTCCATCCAGCGGGTATACTGATCCCTTCCTTTAAATCCACACGTATCCAGCACGAAATAATATGCAAAAGTTTGATACCAGGACCTTCCAGGGCTTGATCCTGACCTTACAGGATTACTGGGCTCGCCAGGGCTGCACCATTGTTCAACCATTGGACATGGAAGTCGGCGCGGGAACCTCTCACCCAATGACCTGTCTGCGCGCGCTGGGGCCAGAACCGATGGCGGCTGCTTATGTTCAGCCTTCTCGTCGCCCGACCGATGGTCGCTACGGCGAAAACCCCAACCGTTTACAGCACTACTATCAGTTCCAGGTGGTCATTAAGCCATCGCCGGACAATATTCAGGAGCTGTACCTTGGTTCTCTGAAAGAGCTGGGCATGGACCCGACTATCCACGATATCCGTTTCGTGGAAGATAACTGGGAAAACCCGACTTTGGGTGCCTGGGGGCTGGGCTGGGAAGTGTGGCTGAACGGCATGGAAGTGACGCAGTTCACTTACTTCCAGCAGGTTGGTGGTCTGGAGTGTAAACCGGTTACCGGCGAGATCACCTACGGTCTGGAACGTCTGGCCATGTACATTCAGGGCGTAGACAGCGTTTACGACCTGGTCTGGAGCGACGGTCCGCTGGGTAAAACCACCTACGGCGACGTGTTCCATCAGAACGAAGTGGAGCAGTCCACTTACAACTTCGAATACGCGGATGTGGACTTCCTGTTCACCTGCTTCGAGCAATACGAGAAAGAAGCGCAGCAGCTGCTGGCGCTGGAAAATCCGCTGCCGTTGCCAGCCTACGAGCGTATTCTGAAAGCCGCCCACAGCTTCAACCTGCTGGATGCGCGTAAAGCCATCTCCGTCACTGAGCGTCAGCGCTATATTCTACGCATTCGCACCCTGACCAAAGCAGTGGCAGAAGCATACTACGCTTCCCGTGAAGCCCTCGGCTTCCCGATGTGCAACAAAGATAAGTAAGAGGCGGCTATGTCTGAGAAAACTTTTCTGGTGGAAATCGGCACTGAAGAGCTGCCACCAAAAGCACTGCGCAGCCTGGCTGAGTCCTTTGCTGCGAACTTTACTGCGGAGCTGGATAACGCTGGCCTCGCACACGGCACCGTTCAATGGTTTGCTGCTCCGCGTCGTCTGGCGCTGAAAGTAGCTAACCTGGCGGAAGCGCAACCGGATCGTGAAATCGAAAAACGCGGCCCGGCGATTGCCCAGGCGTTCGATGCTGAAGGCAAACCGAGCAAAGCGGCAGAAGGCTGGGCGCGTGGTTGCGGTATTACCGTTGACCAGGCTGAGCGTCTGACTACCGATAAAGGCGAATGGCTGCTGTATCGCGCCCACGTGAAGGGCGAAAGCACTGAAGCACTGTTGCCGAATATGGTTGCGACTTCGCTGGCGAAACTGCCGATCCCGAAACTGATGCGTTGGGGTGCAAGCGACGTGCACTTCGTGCGTCCGGTGCACACCGTGACCCTGCTGCTGGGCGACAAAGTCATTCCGGCAACCATTCTGGGCATTCAGTCCGATCGCGTGATTCGCGGCCACCGCTTTATGGGCGAGCCGGAGTTCACTATCGACAATGCTGATCAGTATCCGGAAATTCTGCGTGAGCGCGGGAAAGTCATCGCCGATTACGAAGAACGTAAGGCGAAGATTAAAGCCGATGCCGAAGAAGCGGCGCGTAAGATTGGCGGTAACGCTGACTTAAGCGAAAGCCTGTTGGAAGAAGTCGCTTCGCTGGTGGAATGGCCGGTTGTGCTGACCGCAAAATTCGAAGAGAAATTCCTCGCGGTGCCGTCTGAAGCGCTGGTTTACACCATGAAAGGTGACCAGAAATACTTCCCGGTGTATGCGAACGACGGCAAACTGCTGCCGAACTTTATCTTCGTTGCCAATATCGAATCGAAAGATCCGCAGCAAATTATCTCTGGTAACGAGAAAGTCGTTCGTCCACGTCTGGCGGATGCCGAGTTCTTCTTCAACACCGACCGTAAAAAACGTCTGGAAGATAACCTGCCGCGCCTGCAAACCGTGTTGTTCCAGCAACAGCTGGGTACACTGCGCGACAAAACTGACCGCATCCAGGCGCTGGCTGGCTGGATTGCTGAACAGATTGGCGCTGACGTTAACCACGCAACCCGTGCGGGCCTGCTGTCCAAGTGCGACCTGATGACCAACATGGTCTTCGAGTTCACCGACACCCAGGGCGTTATGGGGATGCACTACGCGCGTCACGATGGCGAAGCGGAAGATGTTGCCGTGGCGCTGAACGAGCAGTATCAGCCGCGCTTTGCCGGTGATGACCTGCCGTCTAACCCGGTAGCCTGTGCGCTGGCGATTGCTGACAAGATGGATACTCTGGCGGGTATCTTCGGTATCGGCCAGCATCCGAAAGGCGACAAAGACCCGTTTGCGCTGCGTCGTGCCGCACTTGGCGTGCTGCGTATTATCGTTGAGAAGAACCTCAATCTTGACCTGCAAACCCTGACCGAAGAAGCAGTGCGTCTGTATGGCGATAAGCTGACTAATGCCAACGTGGTTGATGATGTTATCGACTTTATGCTCGGTCGCTTCCGCGCCTGGTATCAGGACGAAGGTTACACCGTTGACACCATCCAGGCGGTACTGGCGCGTCGTCCGACTCGTCCGGCTGATTTCGATGCCCGAATGAAAGCGGTATCGCACTTCCGTACCCTGGATGCAGCTGCAGCACTGGCGGCGGCGAACAAGCGTGTATCTAACATTCTGGCGAAATCTGACGAAGTGCTGAGCGACCGCGTGAATGCCTCTACTCTGAAAGAGCCGGAAGAAATTAAACTGGCGATGCAGGTTGTGGTGCTACGTGACAAGCTAGAGCCGTACTTTGCTGAAGGGCGTTACCAGGATGCGCTGGTCGAACTGGCTGAGCTGCGTGAACCGGTTGATGCCTTCTTCGATAAAGTGATGGTCATGGTTGATGACAAAGAATTGCGAATCAACCGTCTTACCATGCTGGAGAAACTGCGCGAATTATTCCTGCGAGTTGCGGATATTTCGCTGTTGCAGTAATAACGTCGTTATTAAAAAGCCTGCCATCTGGCAGGCTTTTTTATCGCTAAATAATAGAGCAACCTTTAATAATCTTCTGCTGAATAAAGATTGTCTCATATATTAATTTTATGAGATTTTTTTAGGATTATATCAAGGAGAAGAAAAGAACTTATTAAGCTAGAATAGCCACGGGTGCTTGAGACTGTTTGTCTCAGGTATTCACCGAAAGGCAGACAGAGAAAAGCCCCACCTGAATATAAATCAAAGTGTGTACTGCACCCATTTTGTTGGACGATGAAATGGAATAGCCCCTGATATGTCAAAGCCAAAATACCCTTTTGAAAAGCGCCTTGAAGTCGTGAATCACTACTTCACTACTGATGATGGTTACAGGATCATCTCGGCACGTTTTGGTGTCCCCCGAACCCAGGTCAGGACATGGGTTGCCCTCTATGAAAAACATGGAGAAAAAGGTTTAATTCCCAAACCTAAAGGTGTTAGTGCTGATCCTGAGTTGCGTATTAAGGTCGTGAAAGCTGTGATCGAGCAGCACATGTCTCTTAATCAGGCTGCTGCTCACTTTATGCTTGCTGGTAGTGGTTCTGTAGCCAGGTGGCTGAAGGTTTATGAAGAGCGCGGAGAAGCTGGTTTACGCGCGCTCAAGATTGGC